>JAJDEX010000192.1 GCA_029259575.1 Planctomycetota bacterium
GATTTTTCAAATTCTTCCCAGTTAAGAAGGTTGGTCATTGATGTGTCTTCCGGGAACATTGCCCGATATTCGTTATTGATGCCCAGTTCTTCGTACTCTTCAAATCCGATAAAAGTAAGCCCCAGTTCTGTGATTTCGTCATGGATTCTTTTTGGAGTGTAATTGTCTTCATGAACATGAAACAGCAAATCACGTACGTTGGATGTGGTGTAGAAATCCGCACGTTCCTTGATACGGTCAAAATTGCCCTCGGGGGGGGCAAAGAAGATTCGCTGGCGAAAGGCTGCGATGTCCTCAGGCTGATCGCCAATGCCTTCGCGCTGGATCGTATCGCGAGCGGCAAACACGCCTTGCCGGCCTCGCTCGGAATAGAGGCCGCAGCGGAAAACACCTCCTTTTCGCAACAACCCGGTCAGGGCTCGCCAACCCTTAATTGGCACTTCCATGTGGTGTAAAACACCCACCGATTCAACAATATCAAATGGTCCGTCCAGTAGCCCCGCCTCAAGTATGTCTCCATGGTAAAATTCGACGTTTGAGATTCCCAGTTTTCGCGACATCCGGATGGCATAGGCCAGAGATGATTTCGACAGGTCAAAGGCCAGGATTTTTGCCTCCGGATTTCTCAATGCAACATGAGCGACATGCTGACCGGTACCTGCACCGGCAATCAGAATTCTTGCATTCTCGGTAAGGAATGCTGGGGGTGAAAAATGTGGGAACCTTCGACGTAACATGATATCCGGTGGAATGCTTGCCTGTGCAGGTGTGCAGACCCAGCGAGGAAACGGATTAGCTTCATATTGGCCGCGTACTTTCAGCGAAGTGTCGTCTTCAATAGCGCTAAAGCTCTTGATTTCGTCCTTGATTGATTGTTCTTCGATGTGATTGGTAAGAGTTAGTTCCATCAATGGTGATAGTTCTGGATGCGCCAACAGATTTTTGTCTTCAGAGAATCTATGCATCCCCGTTATTTCGGATAGCGGAACGTACATGGCAAGCAAGGCCAAATCATGCTGCAGCTCTACTGAAAGATCATTACCCCTCAGTTTGTTTTCCAGGTTGGCCTTCAGGTTTTTAACCCGCTTGCGTTCGTCATCCTGCTGACCGAATACATACTCGTTGATAAAGCACTGCACCCCTAACAATCCCGCGAGAGCCAGGTTTTCTGAATTGGACAAAATCAGGTCCCGCCGGGCAGTTGTGAATGCGAATTCCAGAATAGGATCTGTATTAACGGATTTTGTCAGGTAGCATTTGAGCAGATCGCTTGAGGCATCAATGGGTGTTGAAGTGCATCCGTCATTTGTGATGCCAAACAAATGAATAAGCTGATCAGCGGCCGCTGGCGCCAGCGTGGTATAATCGACGAAGGGCGAGTTATATAATTTTACCAACATTCCAGCTATCTCAGGATCGTAGCTGGCAGTTGTCGCCCGCCCGAGAATGCCTGCCAAGCCTTTAACCGCGCCGAGGTGATTTGTATCGAGATCGACAGCCGTGACGAACGCCTCTAGCGCACCAATCAAATCTCCTTGCGCCCTGAGGGCAAACCCCAGATTGGCATGGGCCTGCACATATTCGGGATCCAGTCGCGTTGCCCCACGGTAACATTGAGCAGCCTTTTCAGGTTGTCTGATGGCTTGATATGCCAAACCCAGGTCGAAAAGGATTCCAGCGTTGTTTGGAGCGGCATTCCGGGCCTGTTCCAGACAGGTAATCGCCCTTTCGAAGTGCTGCGACCTGTAGGCAAGATGACCCGCGAAATACAGCAGGTCTGCATTGCTCGGAAATTCGGACAGGCCCTGGTTTATGATCGTTTCGGCCTCTCGCAATCGATTGTCCTGAATCAGATTTCGAGCACTTGAAACAGTCTGTTGGGCCCTGGCGGAAGAAGAATTCACGATAACCCCTGAAGAACGTTGAAGTTCAATTTCCCGATTTTGATTTTGAAGTCAATTCAATACGGATTTCGTACCGAACATGCAGATTTGATTGACCAATATGTAGATTTTCAATTTGTCAGTATCCCAGATCGGGATCACAGATATTGTGGAGTTCCTCGCCCTTGAGATAGCGTTCAATATTGTCGGCAAAAAACTGTGCTGAATTGTATTCCCAGCCGATGATTGAGTCAGAAACGTGTGGGCTCATCACCAGATTGGGCGTGTCCCATAGTTGTGACGTTTCAGGCAAGGGTTCTTCCGCAAAAACATCAAGATAGGCTCCGGCGATCTGACCTGATTCAAGGGCGGTGATCAGCGCGCTTTCATCTACCTGCGCCCCGCGGGCCGTATTAACCAGACAGGCACTCGGTTTCATTGCGGACAGAAATTCAGCATTAACCAGATGCCTGGTGGCCGGCGTGTTCGGGACGTGAATGCAGACGAAGTCGGCGCGGGGGAGGGTCATCATAAGATCGCTTAGCGGAACCTGTTCATCGACATTATCGCAGGGTGTTGGCGAATTACGCGCGCCGATGACGTGCATGCCAAATGATTTCAGGCGCTCTGCGACCCGTGCGCCGATACCGCCAAGGCCAATAACGAAAACCGTTTGGCGATCAAGACTGGTCCATTCCTTCGGATGCCACCTTTTGTGGTGCTGATCTTCAATGTATCTCGGAAAGCCGAAATTCAGCATCAGGACTGCGCTGGTGACGGTCTCGGCCATATATTTACCGGAGACTCCGGCGGCATTGGTTACCGTTAGTTTATCCGTATCCCAGTGCGGCAAATGATCAATTCCGGCACCGCCCGACTGAAACCACTTTAAATTGGGCGCGGAGAGGATGGGGGCATGCAGTGGCCCCTGGAAACGGCCAGATCGAAACGACATGGCAATGGTCGGGTCAACACGGCTTAAGGCGTCAGGAATTTCTTCATCCAACCGACAAAGCTCGATCATCAAATCAGGAAACCTTTGGCGAAGGCCTTCTACGTAATCGTGAGGACCGTCATGGACGATCAGGATGCGTTCGCTCTGGTTCATTGATATGTCCTACAAAAGATCTTCAATTTCGGAAACAAGTTTGCTGATCTGGTTTGCCCATGATCGTTTTTTCATGAACGCAGCTCCAAGACTGGCCCTGCGCGCGCGGTCTTCGCTATCGCTATAGGCAAGTTCAAGTTTTTCGACAATTTCATCGATATCTGATTCACGCCAATATTCAGGTTCCAGAGGATCAGCAGATTGACGGTTCAATGTATAGCAATTATCGCCTTCAATCAGGTCGAGATGCCCGGTATTGGCAGATAGAATA
>JAJDEX010000193.1 GCA_029259575.1 Planctomycetota bacterium
TGTTGAAAGCTCTCATCATCCCTGGCCTTGTCCAATCCACTCTTGATCTCGGCCAGGGTCGGCGTGGGCGCATCCTGAGCAAACCCGACCGATGAGCAGACAAGCGTGCTGACCAGGATCAGCCAGAATTGAGGTGCCATAAGGTTCATGGGGTCCATCGTAGGCACTCGACCGGAAACCCGCAGCAGCCTGAACAGGAAGCCGGGCGCGTTGTCGTGAGACATCGCGCCCGGCTTCGGTCGATTCGTTTGCGATACGAAATCAATCCATCTGATAGGCGTCCGGCGTCGGTTTCAGCGGGCGGTTCATGTGCAACGGGCGGCGCAAGCCTCCCGGGCCAGGGGCCGGGCGCGTCTTCTTCAGCCACTCGCTATAGAGCGCGCGCGACTTCGCCGTGTCGACGTGTACATCGCCATACTTGTCGCCGGGGTGGCCGGGTTCGACGGTGACCTTCTGGTGCCAGCAGTGCATGCCGCTGGCGGGATCCGGTTGGACCGGGAAGGTCAGGTTCTGGTTCACGCCGGTCTCCTTCCACTTGACGAAGCTCATCTCGGGGTCGTCGGGCTCGTCGACGTTGTCCGTGTGGCGGAACAGGAAGCCGCCCTTGTCGCGGTTCATGTCGACCAAAGCGCTGATGGCCTTCTGGCCGCCGACCTCGCGGTTCAAGCGCCAACGGCCGGTGTGGTGCGAGCACGCGACGACGCCGGGGTGGATGCCCTCGGTGACCCAGACGCGCACGACGAAGTAGCCGATGCCCGTCGAGACGCGCGCGAGGCCTGCGTTCTCGAGGTTCAGCTTCACCGCGTCGATCGGGTTGACCCACAGCGGGTTGGTGTGACTGATCTCCTGCAACCACTTGGCGTTCGCGGAACGCGTGTGGATCAGGGTAGGCAGGCGGAACGTCGGCAGGAGGCAGCGCTCGCCCTTGTCCATGTCGAGGAGGCCGTGGTTGACCTGGCTCTTGATGTAGCCGGGGATCGCCTGGTCGTCGAAGCCCCACTCGGACAGGGTCGAGCTGAAGAACTCGAGCTTGCCGCTCTTGGTGTGGAAGCCGGCGGCCTTGGTGCCGTCGTCGAGTTCGACCTCACCTTCGGCGGTGTAGCGCTCCTGACCTTGGTACGGAACATCGAACGCGCCGTACTTCTTCATGAAGCCCAGCGGTGTGGTGCCCGCCTTCTCGGCGGCTTCCGGCAGGCCGGGGACCGAGTTCTCGAAGATGTCCGCGTAGTACTCGTCGACCGTGATCGGCGTGCCCGGGTTCGTCTTGGACTCGTACCACTTGCGGATGCCAAGCGAGCCGTCCGGGTCCATGCGCCACGTCAACTGGATCCAGAACTCGACCTCTTCCCAGACCTCGCCGGGGTTCGAGGTGCGCGTGTCGTCGACCTCGCGGCCCTCGAGTCGCGCGTACTCACGCAGCACGGGCTGGCGGTAGCCGAGCCACGTTCCCGCGTGCGTCTCCTGGCTCATCAGATCGTGGCGCTCCGGGCCGAGGCCCATCGGCAGCACGTAATCGGCCCACTGCGCGGTCTCGTTCCACGTCGGCGTCAGCGCGACGTGGCAACCGATCGTGTCCTCTTCCTCGAACATCTCGATCCACGAGCAACCGTCGGGGTTGGTCCAGACCGGGTTGTAGACGCGCGTGAAATAGACATCGACCTTCTGCTTCTGCTCGCGCAAGAGGTGCGGCAGCAAGAAGCTCATCTCGTAGTGCGCGAGCGGCCATTCCTTGGGCCACAGGCGTTCGTTCCAACGGGAATGGGGTCCCGGGTTCTCGCTGGGCTTCGGCGCGAACTTGTCCCACGAGTTGGGGTTCAACCCGCCGCGCGTCCCGACCGATCCGGACAGCACGTGCAGCAAGAGGAGCGAACGCGCGACCTGCCAACCACCCTCGTTGCCGGCCGCCGTGTTGCGCCACAGGTGGCTCGAGAACTTCGAACCGGCGGCGGCGATGTTGTCGGCGAGGTACGCGACGGTCTCGGCAGGGATCTTGCACTCCTCGGCGACGTACTCGGGCGTGAACTCGGCGTACTCGTTCTCGAGACACTCGAGGAAGCGCTCGAACGAGCCGTTTCCGCCCTTGTCGCGCGCGGCCAGGTATTCCTTCCAATTGACCCAACGCTTCACGAACGTCTGATCGACGTCGCCGCGGGACAGCAGTTCGCGCGCGACGCCCAGCAGCATCGCCGACTCGGTTCCGGGCCACGGCGAGATCCACTTGTCCGCGTGCGTCGACGTGTTCGACAACCGCGTGTCGACGACGGCGATCTTCGCGCCTTCTTCCTTGGCACCGATGATGCGTTGCGCGTGCGGGTTGAAGTAGTGACCCGTCTCGAGGTGCGCCGACAACAACAGGATGAACTTGGTGTCGCGGTAGTCCGGCGAAGGACGGTCCGCGCCGAACCAGGTCGAGAAACCGAGGCGCGCCGACGCGCTGCAGACGTTGGTGTGACTGTTGTGCGCGTCGCAGCCCCAGGCCTGGAGCATGCGCAGCACGAAGTGGTCTTCACCGGGACGGCCGACGTGATACATGATCTCGTCGTGGCGGTCCTCGACGACGGCCTTGTTCAAACGGCCGCCGATGTCGGCCAGCGCGGACTCCCAACTGACCTCTTCCCACTGACCCGCGCCGCGTTTTCCGACGCGCTTCAGCGGTTTCAGGATGCGCTCGGTGTCCTTGACCTGGTTGATGGTCGCGGGGCCCTTGGCGCAGGTCCGGCCGCGGCTGCCCGGGTGCACCGGGTTGCCCTCGAACTTCTGGATCTGGCCGCTCTGCTTGTCGACGAAGGCCAAAAGGCCGCACGCCGATTCGCAGTTGAAGCAGATCGTCGGAACGCAGCGGTAGTGCTTCTCCTGGCGCTTGGGCCAGGCGGCGGAGTCGAGCTCGACCCAATCGTCCCAGGCTTCGGGCGGCGGGCCGACGGCCAGTTCCCAAGGGGACTTGCGGTCGAAGAGCGGCTTGTGTTCGGAGGTGTCGGTCATGGCGATCGGGCCCTCAGGAGATGGGCAGGGCCTGGCCGGCGCGGACGAAGATCTCTTCCTCGATGAAGAGCCCGACCAGGGCCAGCACCGCGGCGACCGGCAGCAAGGCCGGCAGCATGAGGAGGATCAGGAAGGGGACGACGAGGCCGACCAGCACGGCGGTCAGATGCGCGCGCTGGTACGGGCCGTGACTGACGAGGCGGGAGGCGCGTGCGAACTCGACCTCGCGGCCGGTCGGTGCCATCTCGTGCTCGATGACGCCGCAGATGAACTGGCCCAACAGGCCAGCGGCCAACAGACAGCGCGAGGCGAGCGCGACGGCGGGCGTCACGTCCACGAACATCGAAAGCAACACGAACGCGGCCGAGCCGGCGAGCAGCGCCTGGAACAACAGGTGCGTCGCGTAGCCCCGCTTCATCCAGAGCACGCGACCCTTGGCCTGGCCGAACAGCCACGCGGTGTAGGCCGCCGTCGCGCCGCCGAGCACCAACGCCAACGCGCCGAACGTCATCGCGACGCCCTGGGTGTCCCCGATGCCGAACCAGCTGCGCACCACGAACAGCGCCATCAGCGCGCCGTACGCGGTGATGATCCAGCTGCCGCGCACGAGCCACGACGACCAGTTGCCCTTGACCATCAACATCCAGAAGCGCTCGGGGCGTTTCAGGTCGGCCACGAGCAGTCCGAGCGTCGCCGCCAGGAACACGATCGACAGCAAAGTGGGCCACATCGCCAGCGAATCGACCGATTCGGCCAGATTTCCGCCGAACAGCTGGGCCAGGAAGGCGACCGGCAGGAGGCCTCCCGCGAGCGACTTGAAGAACAGATAGCCCGTGATCTTGCTGCCCCAGAGCTGACTGCGCGGCACGTCGTACGTCGTGCGCGCGGCCTCCTGGGCGCCGGTTCGTGCTTTCCGCTCGAGCGCTTCGAACGTCTGCGCGTCGACGCGCGGTCCGGTCGGGTTCTGCGCCCACAGGTAGCCGGACGACAGGTTGGTCGCGCCGGGATCAACACCGGTCGGGTCGACCTCTTTGTAGAAGACGTTCGGACGCGTACCCGCCTCGGTCTTGCGCGCGGTCGCGGCGCCGTCGGCCTTCATGCGCGACACGAGGCTCGCCGGGTCGTCGAAGTCGCCCGGAATGATCGCTTCGGTCGGGCAGACGACGGCGCAGGCCGGGGCTAGCCCGATCTCGGTGCGGTGCGCGCAGAAGTGACACTTCTCGGCCGTGCCGGATCCGGGGTTGATGTAGAGCGCGTCGTACGGACAGCCGTGCATGCAGCTTTTGCAGCCGATGCACCGGTCCGGGTCGATGTCCACGATCCCTGTTGCGCTGGATTTCGTCAGCGCGGTCGTCGGGCAGATCTCGACGCACGGCGGCTCACTGCATTGATTGCAGCGAAGGACGGCGAACGATCGATTCACCTCGGGGAAGGTCCCGGCCTCGGTGTATTTCACCCAGGTACGGAAGCTCCCGAGGGGAACGTCGTTCTCGGACTTGCAGGCGACGGTGCAGGCGTGGCAGCCGATGCACCGGGAATGGTCGATAACGAAGCCGAGCTGCACAGATCGATCCAGTTGGTCGAGGAAGCCGTCGGACGGGCGGATGCGGATTCTAGCCGTGGACTTCGCCGAACGGCATGACGGTCGCCCGGAACCGAGGGTTTCCGAGCGGATCGGATGGACACGATCTGGATCCGGGGCCTCACACCGAAACACGCGGGAACCGGCCCAAAGCCGGGGAACGCCGCTAGAATCGCCCGCCCCCATGTCCGTGCTCCCCTGGCTACTCCTCCCCGTCGGCATCGGTGCCGTCGGCGCTGGAATCGAACGATTTCGACGGTGGAAGGACCTTCGCCGGCACGCGGCGCCCGCGCGCTTCCAGGATGTCGGAGGTCACCGCCTGCACCACCGCGTGCTCGGCGACGGCCCGGACCTGGTCGTGCTGGAAGCGGGCTCGGGGGATTGGTCGACGCACTGGGGCCGCGTGCCCGAGATGCTCGCCAAGGACTTCACGGTCCTGATCTACGACCGCGCCGGACTGGGCTGGAGCGAACCGGGTCCCAGCCCGCGCTCCGCCGAGATGGCGGCCCAGGAACTGCACCAGCTCCTGCAGCGCATCTTCCCGAATCGGCAGGCCCTGTTCGTGTCCCACGGACGCGGCGCGGCGATCACGCGCATCTACGCACATCGCTATCCATTCGAGCCATTGGGCCTCGTTTTCGTGGATCCCGAACCTCCGGGACTCGACGAGGAACTGCGCCAGAAGGGCATCCCGTCGCCGCACGCTTCCACGCTCTTCTGGAAACTGCTGATCGCTGCGAACGCGGTCGGCCTGGCGCGCGTGCTCGGTTGGCACCCGGCGGTTCCTGTCGTCCCGAACCTCGACCTGCTCGAGCGCGAACGGCTCGCGCTCATCGCACGCGGACACGACCCGCGCGTCCTGCGCACGATGGGTGCCGAGCTCGAACAGCGCTCGGTCGACGAAGCGCGCGTGCGAGAGTTGCGCAGCGAGTTCCCGGGTCCCGTACGCGTGATCAGCGCCGAGTCCACGCTGGCCGAAGGCGCCGCCCCTCCCGGGTGTACGCCGGCCGAGTTCAACCAGCTCTGGCGGGACCAGCAGCAGGTCTACCTCCAGTTCGCCAAGGACAGCCAGCGCGTCCTGGCCGGCGCCAGCCATCACCACGTGGCCCTGCACGCTCCGGAACTGGTGGTCCAGGTCGTCCGAGAAACTCAGCAAGTCTCCCGTTTGGTCGCTGAGCCGAGCTAGGACGGTGCGTAGGAGAGGCCCCGGCTCGCCGCGGAGCCCCGGGTATACTGGGCGCCCCGGTTCTGACCCGGGATGCCCCATGAGCGCTCTCTATACCCTGTTCCTGTGCCCGCCCTTGGTGGCCGGCATGTCGCCCGCTCCGGTCCCTGCGGCCCCGATCGACCCCGTGACCCATGTCCTGATCCAGGACGATGCCGTGGCGGAGGACGGTGCGAGCACGGAAGCGCCCGGCCCGATCCCCCAGGTCGATGAGATCGAGATTCCGCTGCCTCCCACGAACCAGGACTTCGACACCGAGGTCCTGACTCACCTGCAGGGGGTCATCGGGGTCCTCACCGCCGCGCAAAAAGCCCTGTACGAATCGGAAGCGGCGCGGGTCGCTGCGCTCGGCGCCGCTTGGGCCGACCTGGGTCTCGCGTACGAATCCAACACGATGTGGTCGCGCGCGCTGCCCTGCTACGACATGGCGATCGCGTTCCTGCCCGAGAAGCCCGAGTGGATGTACCGCAAGGGCGTCTCCTTGCACGCAACGGGCGACCTGAACGGAGCCCTGGTGGCGCTCGAGGACGCGGCGGGGCGACTGCTGAACACGACGGTCGTGCAGGCGCGGTTGGGCGACGTCGCGTTGATGCTCGGGCGCTTCGAACAGGCCGAGGCCGCTTGGCGCCAGGCGATCGCGAGCGAAGCGAACTACGAGCGCGAGATTCGCTTCCCCGAGTGTCGCGCCGGCCTCGCCCAGGTGCTCATCGAGCTCGAGTCGTACGAGGAGGCCGAAGCGCTGTTGCGCGAAGCCCTGCAGCTGAATCCCGGCTATCGCCACGCTCATTACCTGCTGGGTCTGGTGCTCAACGAGACCGGCGATGCGGACGAGGCCAGCTTCGAGTTGCTGCGCGGACGCAACGCGTTCCCGATGTTCCCGCCGGACCCCCACCAGCCGCGCCTGGCCGCGCATGCCGCCAGCTATCAGCGGCGCATGATGGGCATCGAGAACTTCCTGGGCGCGGGCGACATGCAGAGCGCGGTCACGGCGCTCGATGCGGTGTTGCTGGCGAACCCCAAGGACCACTTCGCGCTGAACCTGAAGGCGCGGGTGATGATGATGCAGGGCCAGCACGCGGCCGCGTATCAGATCTTGACCGAGGCCGAAGCGATCGACCCGAACCACTACTCGACGCTGGTCGAGATCGCGATCACGTGTCTGAACCTCATGCAGTCCGCCGAGCCCGAACAAGCCCTGCAACTGCTGGGCGAGGCTCGCGCGCGCTCCGAACGCGCCATCGAGCTGGCACCCTTGGTCGGTCGTCCGTGGTACGTCCGCGGACTGGTCGAGTCGTTCATGGCGAGCGGCATGCAGGACCAGCAAGCGATGCAGAAGTCGATGCAGACCGCTTTGCAGTTGATGCAGCGCGCGCACGCCCTCGGCTGTGAAGAGCAGCAGATGTACCAGTCGATGGCCCAGACCTTCGCGCAACTCGGCCAGTTGGACGAGATGGTGCGCTACGCCATGGCCGGCACGAACTCGCAGCCCGAGAACGCCGGCGCGTGGGCCTTCCGCGCCAAGGCGCACCTGACGCTCGCGGAGATGAAGCCCGAGACCGCAGCGGCTCAACTGCCGGAAGCCGAGCTCGCCGTGAAGCACGCCCTCGATGTCAGCCGCGGCGATCCGAACATCCAACAGTTCCACGACGCCATGATCGCGGCCATCGCCAAACTCAAGAACCTCTAGCGCGTAACGCTTCGCGTCCCCCCTTCCTCCCCATGAGCGTTTCGCCCCAGCTCGGTCATCGAGCCACTTCCATGCTGCTGTCCATCCTTGCCGCTCCTCTCGTGTTCGGCGCCCCCTCCTCCGTGCAGGACGAGGCCAAGCCCTGGTTCGAAGACGTCACCGCCCGATCCGGCGTCGACTTCGTTCACGTCACCGGTGCCCGGGGCAAGTACTGGTTCCCCGAGATCATGGGCGGCGGCGTCACCTTCGTCGATGTCGACGGGGACGGCTACCTCGACATCTATTGCATCCAGAGCGGATTCCTGCCGGATCCGACCGAGTCCGCCGAGGAGCAAGCCGCCCACGGCACGCACACGAACCGCCTGTACCGGAACCTGGGTCCGAACGCGGCCGGCGAGTGCACGTTCGAGGACATCTCGGTCTCTGCCGGCGTCGATCACGCAGGCTACGGCATGGGCGTCGCGTGCGCCGACTACGACCGCGACGGCGACATCGACATCTACGTCACGAACGTCGGTTCGAACGTGCTGTACCAGAACGTCACCGGCGAAGAGACGGACGAGAACGGCGTGGTCGTTCCGGGCGTCCGCTTCAAGGACGTCACCGATCCGGTGACGACCATCGGCATGTGGTCGACCAGCGCAGCGTTCCTCCAGGCCGACAACGATCGCGACGGCAAGCTGGACCTGTACGTCACGAACAACCTCGGCTGGACCTACGGCATCGAGAACGAGTGCAAGAGCTACTTCCAGACGCCGGATTACTGCAACCCGATCGTCTTCAACTCGCCCCAGGCCGATGCGCTGCTCGTGCAGGGACGCCTCGGGTTTCGCGATCTCTCCCAGAACATCGTCGATCACAAGGGCAACGGCCTCGGCGTCGCGCCCTGCGACTTCGACGGCAACGGCTGGGTGGACGTGTACGTGGCGAACGACGCCACGGCCAACGTGCTCTGGCGCAGCCGCGGCCTGGCCAACAAGTCCGACTTCAACAACACCGCGACGGACATGGCCTGCGGCGTCAACCGCAACGGAACGCCGGAAGCCGGCATGGGCGTGCAGTGGACCGACCTGGACGGCGATGGCGATTTCGACATCTTCATCACGCACCTGCGTCGCGAGAAGAACACGTACTACGAGCAAGGCAAGAAGCGCGGTACGGATGCGATCCTCTTCCGCGACCAGTCGATGAAGACCGGCATGAACGAGCACAACCTGCGCTTCACCGGGTTCGGCACGGGCATCCACGACTTCGACCTCGACGGGCGTCTCGACATCTACGTCGTCAACGGCGCGGTGCAGAAGTGGGAGGAGATCGAAGCGTTCTCGCAGGCGAATCCCTACGCCGAACCGAACCACCTGTTCCGCGGCGGCGCGCCCAAGATCGGCACGGTGCCGCATTTCGAGTTGATGGACAACGGCGGAACGGCCGAGGCCCAGATCGGCACCAGCCGCGGCGCCGCGTTCGGCGACTACGACAACGACGGGGACGTGGATCTGGTCTACATGGACCTGGATTCCGGGGTTCACCTGCTGAAGAACGTGGCTGAGCGTCAGGGCAACTGGATCGGGTTCACGACGCTCGACAAGCGCGGCAAGCCCGCCGTCGGCGCCCAGGTCGGCGTCGTCGTCGACGGCAAGGTCGTGTGGCGACTGGCCGACCCGGCCTACAGCTACTTGTCCAGCAACGATCCGCGCGTGCACTTCGGCCTCGGCGCTGCGGACGAGATCACGGACATCGTCGTGCGTTGGATCGGAGGCGGGGAGGAGCACTTCGAACCGCTGCCCACCGGCGAGTACCACTCGCTGCGTGAGAATCGCGGCAAGAAGTAGTTCAGAGACACCGATCCCAACCTCACAGTCTCGGACTGCACACGCGTATGTCCTCCACCGAATCCTCGGGCCAGGTTCAGAAGGCGCTCGGCTTCTTCGACGTCTTCGCGATCGCGACCGGGGCCACCCTGAGCGCGGGCCTGTTCCTGTTGCCCGGGTTCGCCGCCCAACAAGCGGGGCCGGCCGTGATCCTGTGCTACCTGCTGGCCGCGATCCCGTTGGTGCCGGCCATGCTGTGCATCGTCGAGTTGGGCACGGCCATGCCCCGTTCAGGCGGCTCGTACTACTTCCTCGAGCGCAGCCTCGGTCCGCTCGCCGGCACCGTTGGAGGACTGGGCACGTGGCTCGCGCTCATCCTGAAGACGTCGTTCGCACTCGTGGGCCTGGGCGCCTACCTGGCGTTGTTCCTGCCGGCCAACGCGTGGTTGATGAAGGGCATTGCGGTGGCCTTCGCGCTCTTCTTCGGAGGACTGAACGTCCTGGGCGCCAAGAAAGCCGGTGGCTTCCAGCGCAAGCTCGTGGTCGGGCTGCTGATCATCCTCGCGGTCTTCCTGGCGGTCACCTCGACCGAATTGAACACCAGTCACTTCGACAACTTCTTCGGCAGTGGGCGCGACTCGATCCTGGCGACGACCGGTGTCGTCTACATCAGCTACGTCGGCATCACCAAGGTCGCCAGCGTGTCGGGCGAAGTGCGCGATCCCGAGCGCAATCTGCCGCGCGGCGTGTTCCTGTCGCTCTTGGTCGCCTTGATCGTGTACGCCACGTGCACCACCGTCATGGTCGGTGTGATCCCGATGGAGCAACTGGTGGTCAGCACGACGCCCATGGCCGACGCGGCCGAGATCGTCGCGGGCACGCCCGGCAAGATCGTGTTGTCGATCGCCGCGATGCTGGCGTTCTTCTCGGTCTCCAACGCGGGCATCCTGGCGTCGTCGCGCTACCCGCTCGCGATGGGGCAGGACCAACTGGTGCCCCAAGCGTTGTGCAAGGTCAGCGGTCGCGGCGCGCCGGTCCTTTCGATCGTCCTGACGGTCAGCGTCATCGTTTGCATCGTGCTGTTCCTGGATCCGCTCGGCATCGCCAAGCTCGCCAGCGCCTTCCAACTGATGATGTTCGCGCTGCTCTGCGGCGCGGTCATCGTGATGCGCGAGAGCGGCCTCGCCTCGTACGACCCGGGCTACAAGGCGCCCTTCTATCCGTGGCTGCCGTTGTTCGGGTTGATGGCGCCGTTCGTGTTGATCTTCCAGATGGGTTGGCAGCCGACGCTGTTCAGCTTCGGATTGATCGGCGCGGGCGTGGCGCTGTATCAGGGCTACGGCGCCAAGAAGGTCGAGCGGCGCGGCGCGATCTTCCACGTGTTCGCCAAGCTGGGCGAGTCCCGGCACGACCCGCTCGACATCGAACTGCGCACGATCCTCAAGGAGAAGGGCTTGCGCGAGCAGGATCCGTTCGAGGAAGTCGTGCTGGCCTCGACCACCATCGACCTGGACGCGGCGCCTACGTTCTCGGACCTCATCGAACGCGTCGCGACGGCACTGGCCCTGCGCACGGGACACGCGCGCGAATCGTTCGTCGACGGTTTCACCGAAGGTACGCTCAAGGGCGCAACGCCGGTGGCCAAGGGTGTCGCGCTGCCGCACATGCGTCTCGATAGCTTGGACGAACCCACGATGGTGCTGGTCCGCGTTCGCCAGGAGATGCATTTCCTGGCCGGCGACGTCTTCGGCAAGACGAAGTTGAGCGACGAGGTCCACGCCTTCTTCTTCCTGGTGAGCTCGACCGAGGACGCCGGGCGCCACCTGCGCATGTTGGCTCAACTCGCCACGCGCATCGACCAGGAGGACTTCCTGGACAAGTGGTTGTCCGCCGACGGCGAGATGCAGCTGCGCGAGGTCTTCCTGCGCGACGATCGCTACGCGTCGGTGCGCGTCGGCGGCGACGGACCGGCGCGGGACTGGGCTGGCAGCGCGTTGCGGGACATCACGCTTCCCGACGGATGCATGATCGCTGCGATCCGCCGCTCACGGCAGACCTTGGTGCCGCGCGGCAACACAACGCTCGAGGAGCAGGACCGCCTGCTCATCTTCGGAGACCCGAATTCCATCGCCCAGATCTACGGCGAAGAGGTTGGCGGATCATGAATGATCGCATGATGGCGTTCGCGGCCGGACTGAGCGCCATGAACGAAGCGCTGGACTGGAACGCGCTGGGCGACCTCTACTGTCACGACGGCGGCGACTCGTTCTTCGCGGACGAACAACGGGAGGCGATCCAGGACAGCGGTCTGTTGTTCGCCGGGGACCTGGGGGACAAGCTGGGCTCGTTCGGCAAGCACCCCGCCCGCAGCCTGTACGTCGGATCCGGCGTGGCCGAGATCGTGCCCATCCTGTTCGAGTCGATCGTGCTCGCGCGCGATGTGCGGCTCGTGAACATCGCGGGCCCCGAAGTCGTCGCGTTGAACGCCGCGTTCGAGGCCGCCGAGGGTCCCGCCGGCCAGAAGCTCCCGCGCTTCAAGACCGACCCGATCGACCCCGATATCGCCCCACGCATCGATCACCTCTGGTTCGTGTCCGTGCTGACCGACCCCGAGGCGTTCCCCGCGCTGCACGATCAGCTGTACGAACGCCAGGGTTCGGCCGCGGCGGTCGGCGGTGGTCATCCGAAGGCGGAGCGTCGTGCTGCGTTTGAGCTGTGCCTGCAAGCGGCGGCCAAGCTGACACCGCCCGCGATTCTGACGACGACGGACGAGGAATTGCCGATGCTGACCCGCGCCTGCGCCGACCTGAAACTCGACGTCCACGCGCCGGCCACCGCCCGACTGTCCGGTATCGTCGGGGACGCGGTGCGACACTGTCAGATCCGGCCGGTCCAGTAGCGATCGCAGATACGGATGCGGAGTCAGGTCACCATCACTACGATTCCGCAATTGCCCCGAGGAGGGGCGAGAGCCCCCCTCGGGGCAA
>JAJDEX010000194.1 GCA_029259575.1 Planctomycetota bacterium
GAGGTCGAGGGCATTCGCCTCACGCAGCGTCTGCTCGAACGCGTCCGCGAGACCCTCCGTCCCCAGTACGTCTGATGCGCATCGCTCTGCTGCTCCTCGCCGCGCTCGCGCCGCAGGACGACGACTACAAGCCCGAGATCCACGACTCGACCGGCGAGGGCGAGGCCCACATCCAGGCGATGCAGGTGCCCGACGGATTCCAGGTGGAACTGTGGGCCGAGGAGCCGATGCTCGCCAATCCGGTCTGCCTCTACGTCACGCGCAAGGGCGATTGCTACGTGGGCGAGACGTTCCGGCACACGCACGGCGTGCTCGACATGCGCGAACTGCGCGACTGGCTCGAGATCGACATCGGTGCGACGACGGTCGAGGATCGCGTCGAGATGATGAAGCTCGCCGGGACCGAGCAATTCGAACAGTGGGGCAAGGAGCACGACCAGATCCGCCTGATCCGCGACACCGACCACGACGGCAAGGCCGACGAAGCCATCGTCTTCGGCGCCCAGTTCGACGGTCCCGCGGCCGGCATCGGCGCGGGCCTCCTGGAGCACGAGGGCGACGTCTACTGGACCTGCATCCCCGAACTCTGGCGCCTGAAGGACACGGACGGCGACGGCGTGGCCGACGAACGCGAGGCGCTGCACACCGGCTTCGGCGTCCACGTCGCGTTGCTGGGTCACGACCTGCACGGCCTGCGCATCGGTCCCGATGGACGCCTGTACTTCTCGTGTGGCGACCGCGGTTTCCACGTCCAGACACCGGATGGCGTCGTGCGCAACACGAAGTCGGGCTCGGTCCTGCGCTGCGAGCTCGACGGCTCGAACCTCGAACTCGTGCACAACGGCCTGCGCAACCCGCAAGAGCTCGTGTTCGACCAGTGGGGCAACCTGTTCACCGGCGACAACAACTCCGACTCGATCGACCGCGCGCGCTGGGTCCAGATCCACCCGGGCGGCGAGAACGGCTGGCGCTATTCGTTCCAGTGGATGAACGGCGGCAACGGCCGAGGCCAGCGCGGTTCGTGGAACGAGGAGAAGCTCTGGTTCCCCCACTTCGAGGGTCAAGCCGGCTACCTCACGCCGCCCATCGCGTGGCTCGGCTCCGGCCCGTCCGGCCTCACCTACGATCCTGGCGTCGGGTTGCCCCCCGAGTTCGCCGACCACTTCTTCCTGGTCGACTTCCGCGGCGGGCGTTCGTACAGCGGCGTGCACGCGTTCGACGTGAAGCGCAAGGGCGCCGGGTTCGAGCTCGGTGAGGTCGAGCCCTTCGTCTGGAACTGCCTGCCGGTCGACGGCGACTTCGGTCCCGACGGCGCGTACTGGTTCTGCGACTGGGTCGGCGGCTGGCAGAAGACCGGCCGTGGACGCATCTACCGCATGTTCCACGAGGATGCGGTGAACACCGACGCGGCCAAGAACGCGCAGACGATCCTGGCCGAGGGCTTTCGTGGTCGCGGTGCATCCGAGTTGGGCGACCTGCTCGCGCACCCGCACAAGGACGTGCGTCTGTACGCGCAACTCGAGCTCGCCAGTCGCCCCGAGGAAGGTCGACTCGACCTCGAACGCGCTGCGCTGGATGGCAACTCGTTGCTGCAACGCATCCATGGCATCTGGGGCATCGGCATCGGAGCCCGGCGACATGGCTGGGATTCCAGCAGCCTGCTGGGACTCGTCGAGGACCCCGACCCCGAGATTCGCGCCCAAGCGGTTCGCACGCTCGCGGATTGCGATGGCCAGCTCGCGGCCTCGACCGCGCGCCGCCTGATCATCGACCCCGACGATCGCGTGCGCTACCAGGCCCTGCTCGCCGCTGGCCATCTGGGATTCGCCGAGGCCACGAACGAGATCGTGCTGCAGCTCGAGATGACGCGCGAGAGCGATCCCGCCCTGCGTCACGCCGCGATCGAGGCGATGGTGGGCTGCATTCCCGACCTCGGTCTCTACGCGCACCACATCTCGGTGGACGTGCGCGTCGCCGCCGTCGTCGCGATGCGCCGACGCGCCGAGCGTGGCGGTGAAGCGGTCGGCGAGAACCTGCGCCCGTTCCTCGAGGACGAGCACCCGCGCGTGGCGCTCGAAGCGGCACGTGCGTTGTACGAGTTCGGCGGCGCAACGGGCCTCGCGATGATCTCGACGCAAGTCCCCGAATGGAACGACATCGATCGAACAGGCGGCATCGTCGAAGGACCGGGACGCGGATTCCTGACGCCCTTCATGCGTCGCGTGCTCAGCGCGAACGAGCGCGGCGGCTCCGCCCTCGATGCCAGCCGCATCGCCTTCGTGATTGGCAGCGACCGCTTCGAGGACTCGTTGCGCCTCGATGGCCTGCGCATGCTGCGCACGTGGAAGGACGCGCCGAATCTCGATTACGTCGACGGTCACTTCCGCGACCTGCCCGAACGCGACGCGTCGTTCCTTCCGGCCATCGTCCAGGAGTTGATGGACGACGAACCTGCGAACTGGTCGGACGACCTCTGGAAAGCCTGGATCGAAACGGCTGCCGCGCTTGACACCGAACAGGGGTCGGCTCGCTTCGAATCCATCGTGCGCGACACCGATCAAACCGGCCCGGTCCGCGCCGCGGCGCTCGACGCTCTGCTCGCGACGAAGTCCGCGGACCCGTTCGCGATGGTCCAGTTCGCCCTGGGCGACCCCGACACGACCTTGCGCGCAGCCGCCTTCCCCCGTCTGGCGAAGCTGGCTCCCGAAGAGATGCAGGCGCTGATTCCCGGCCTCCTGCAGGACGGTGAGATCGCGGAACAACGCGCGGCGCTGACGGCCCTGGGCCAGGTCGGGCAACCCTGGGCCAGTGGCGAACTCGTGCGGCTGATCATGTCGTCCTCACGTGGCCTTTTCCCCGCGGAACTCACGCTCGATCTGATTCGCGCTTGCGAGGCCAACGGGACCGACACGGTGAAGATGGCGCTCAGCATGTTGGTCGCGCCATCGACGGAGGACGCGGCCATCGCCAAGTACCTGCCCAGCCTCTTCGGCGGCGACCGGGACGAGGGTCGCATTGTCTTTGAACGCGCCGACCTCGATTGCCTGCGTTGTCACGGCAACGCCGACTCGATGGGGCCGCGCATCGGGCCCGACCTGGCGGGACTGGGGCAGCGCGCGACGCGCCAGAGGATCCTCGAGTCCATTGTCGATCCGAACCGTCGTGTCGATGCGCAATTCCAGAACGAGGCCTTCTTCCTGATCGACGACACGATCGTCGTCGGTCGTGTGATGGGAACCAACGACGGTTTCCTTCAAGTGATGAACGCCCAGGGCGAGACGACCGAGGTGCACGTCGACGACGTTCGCGATCGCCGGCCCGACTTGTCCGCGATGCCCACCGACCTGGCTCCGAAACTGACGCGTCGCGAGATGCGCAACCTGATCGAACACCTCGCCAACCGATGACACGACTCGACCGACGCACGATTCTCGGCGCAGGCCTCGGCCTCGCCGCCGCGCCCTCCGTTCTCGCCCAAGAGGCCATGATCCAAGATGGTTCCGTCGCTCAGCCCGGCAGGACCAAGAACACCAAGTTCGCGGCCAACGTCGAGATGTGGTGGGGAGGTCTGCCGTTCCTGGATCGCATCCGAGCGGCCGCCGCGATGGGCTTCCCAGCCTTCGAGATGTGGCCGCATCGCGGCAAGGACATCGACGCGATCGCGGACCTGTCCGGCGAGCTCGGCATCGAGTGCGCGCAGTTCACGGCGTGGGGCTTCTCGCCCGGCATGAACGATGCGAAGAACCACGACGCCGTCGAGCAGGAGATCGAGGCCTCGTGCAAGGTCGCGAACAAGCTGCGCGCCAAGAAGGCCACCGTCATCGCGGGCAACGACATCGCCGGTGTCAGCCAGAAAGCGATGCACGAGCAGGTCGTCGTCGCCCTGAAGCGCGTCGCCCCCATCGCGGAAGCGCACGACGTCATGCTGATCCTCGAGCCGATGAACATCCGCGTGGACCACAAGGGTCACTGTCTATACGGCTCGGTCGACGCCGTGAACATCTGCCGCGAGGTCGGATCGACGCACGTCAAGATCAACTGGGACCTCTATCACATGCAGATCAGCGAAGGCGATCTGTGCGGTCGCATGAAGGACGGCTTCGACCAGATCGGCTATCTGCAGCTCGCGGATCATCCCGGGCGCTACGAACCGGGCACGGGTGAGATCCACTATCCGCGTGTGCTGCGCGCCGCCAAGGAGCTCGGCTACACCGGCTACGTCGGACTCGAGTGTCGACCGATGGAAGGCGAAGCGAAGGCCGCGCAACGCGTCCACAACGCCGACAACTGGTAGGTCAATCGAGCTCGGGCAACGAGCGCGTGGACAGCGCCTCGCAGCCCTGTTCCAGCAACGCACGCTGCTCGGCGTCGGCTCGCTCCAACCCGTTCAGCACCAGGAACTTCGCCCGCCACTGCCCGATGACCCGAGCGGTGGCGGTCGTCATTTCGGTGATGCCGTTCAGCGAGAGGTAGGGACGCACGATCGTGCCCAGTGTTGCCGCAAGCTCGGGATTCAACGCGGTGATCTGGTCCAACGCGATCCCCCATCCTTCACTGGTCGCCAGCGTTTCGATCTGTTCGACCGTCGGGTCCATCAATCCCAGGTGCAGGATCACCTGCTCGCCCCAGCCCCTCCATTCGGCCAGCGCTCGAACCGTCGCCAAGTCGGCCCGTGCGAGCCCGTCCAGATGCAGACTGCCGTCGAGTTCGGCGAGGACTTGCGCGGTCTCGACATCGAGTTGCGTGATGCCTTTCAACGACAACCGTCTCGTTCCGCCGTCAACGAGGGCGCGCGCGGTCGCCGGCGACAACTCCGTCAACGCGTCGAAGAACAACTCGTGCGGGCCGCTCGCCAGCACTGCGGCTGATTCTGCATCGAGCGACCGCAAGTCGCAGAAGAACAGCGCGTCACCGTCGAACTCGACCAGCGTGCGCGCCATGGCCACGTCGATCGTCTCCTGCATGTGAACGAACAGCGGAACGTGACCCGGGTACGTCTCGGGATCGTCGAACGCCCTCTGCGTCCAGAGCAGGAGCGCCCAGTCGTCGACCGGATCGAGTCCGCTCATCCGCTCCATGCCCTGGTGGGCCACCATGCGGCTCGACCACTGCTGCACGGAGTCCAAGCTGCGATGCGCAGAAGGGGTGGACGCGCATCCGCACATGGACACGCCGGTGAGAACCAAGGTCAGAGCGCGCTTCATAGGCCAGGCACTCTACGTCCTCGCCGTGATCCTGGTGCGCCCCACCCCTCGCAGGGCCCATGAAGTCGTTCACCCCCGATGCCGCGATCCCCGACCAAGCGTTATCGTGTCAGGAGTCCCACGTTCGCTCACGCGCGGGATCCGCCTCCACATGCTCCCGTACCTCACAGCTCCCGGCCCGCACGACCGCATCCACCAGGACACGCGCCTGGCGAACGCATGCCGCTGAATCCCGACCCTCTCCGCTGGGGCATCGTCGGAACCGGTCAGATCGCGCGGGTCTTCGCGCGATCGCTCCTGACGTCCGGTGTCGGGTCGCTCGCGCGCGTCTTCGGGCGTCGCGCCGAGCACGTGCAGTCGTTCTGTGACGAGTTCGGTGGCGAGCCCGTGTCCAAACCCGCGCACGCGTGGAGTCCTAGCGAGGTCGACGTCCTGTACATCGCGACGCCGCACTCCGCACATGCCGATGCCGTGCGCGCAGCGTTGCAGTTGGGCACGCCGGTCCTGTGCGAGAAGCCGCTGGCGACGGATCCGCGCACGACGGCCGAGCTCGTCGGCCTCGCACGCGAAGTCGGGACTCCGTTGATGGAAGGTTGGATGTATCGCACGCATCCGCAGTTCGCGCGGCTGCTCGAGGTCCTTGCGGCCGACATGATCGGTCGCCCCCTTGGTATCGAAGCCCGCTTCGGATACGAACTTGCCTACGACCCGGACCACCGCGTGTACGCCCCCGACATGGGCGGCGGCGGCATTCTGGACGTCGGTGGCTATCCGCTGTCGCTCGCCCTCGCCGTCGGTACGATCACGAACCAAGGCAGCCTCGAGTTGCGCGAAGCCAACGGCGACCTGGCTCCGTCCGGTGTCGACTGCCACGCCCAGGGAACGTTCGTGTTCGAACGCGGCCTGGAAGCTCGACTGGAATGCGCGACCGATCGCGAGCTTCCCATGGAAGCTCGCATCGTTGGCGAACGCGGGCGCATCACCATCCATCAACCGTGGTTGCCGGAAGGTCGCCAAGACGGGCGACGTGCGCATCTGACGATCGAGACCGAGGCCAAGGAACAGGACGTGGTGCTCGAACCGGAGCACGACATGTTCGCCCTCCAAGCGCGCGCCATGGCCCGCTTGATTCAACACCACCGTTCCCGCGGTGACGTCATCGAGCCCGAGCCGCCGCTGGTGCAGCATGCCGAGACGCTGCGCCTGGCGCACTTGATGGCGGACTGGCGCAGGGCCGTCGGCGCACACTGAGTCCACGCCGGTTCGGGCTCACTCCTTGGGGCCGAACAATCCGTCGTACGCGGCGTTCTGGTGGCACGCGATGCAGTTCGGCACAGCGCCAGCGGACGTCACCTCGCCGTTCGGAGAAACGGTTCCGAACGCCCAACCCTCCATCGTCCCCGGCGTGTCGTCCGGCATGCGCAGCATGATGAAGCGATCGAGCGCCTCACCGGTGCGGTAGGTCTTGCCGTCCCGCTTCGTGAACGGCACGTAGCCAGGGTTCGGGTCGAAGTCGTAGGGATTCAGGCCACCCTCACCTGGTGCTTCGCCCGCGGCACACTCGACGGGCGCGAACGCCTCTTTGACGAGCGCGGTCCCGATGGGCACGCCGCTCGAGTCCTCGTCGTCCATCGTCAGGTACGCCTCGGCCTGATTCGAATAGAGCGCGTACAGCTTCTGGGCATGCGCCTGATCACCGGTGGCGTTCGAATAGTGCGCAGTCGGAAGTGGCGGAGCGCTGCAGAGCGTCGGGCTCCAAAGCACGTGCGGCCCGACGAGGTCCCAGTCGGTATACGTCTCGGCAGCGTCCGAGATGCCCTGCACGAGGTGATCCTCGAGCACCACACCATCCTTGTCGGTCGACGACGAACAGGCCCCGAGCACTCCCACCAAGATCAACAGTCTTCGCATCGCCCCATCCTAGGCTCCGCTCCCTGGACGCCCGTAACAGGCTGGTCACACGTGGGGCACATGGATCGCGGCACGAAGAAGGGGCAGCCGGATGGCTGCCCCTCTTGCGAACCGTCGAACAGGAACGGGATCAGTTGAACGTGATCTCGATGCCGTCGGTGAAGTTGCTGCTGGCGCCATCGCGGTGCCAGAACTGGAAGTTCCAGCTCTCACCGACCATCACGGCGACGTTCGGCGTGACCGGCATCGCGGTCAGGTCGGCGCGAACGCAGAAGAAGCCGCCCGAGCCGGAACTGACGATCTGCGTGATGAAACGGCCGATCGTGCCACCCAAGCAGAGGAAGCCGGGCGACGTCGCGGGGATGGCGATCTGGTCCTGGGTCATCGACGTCAGCAGGAATCCGAACTCGCCGG
The DNA here is from genome assembly GCA_029259575.1 of Planctomycetota bacterium. GTDB lineage: Bacteria > Planctomycetota > UBA1135 > UBA1135 > JAJDEX01. The sequence goes on from JAJDEX010000194.1 coordinate 7,530, forward strand.
GGGGCAGGTTCGTGGCGTTCAGCGTCAGGAAGTTCAGCGACACGTCGCTCGTTCCCGATGCCGAGATCTCGCCGGTGAGTCCCGTCGAGTTCGCGACCGTCGTGCAGTAGTTGACGCCGGCGACCGGAGCGAAGCCGACGTACTTGGCGCCACCTCCGGAGGTGTTGCCAGGGTAGTCCGTGAAGCACAGTTCGATCAGGAACGGCTTGTCCTGGTCCGGGATCTCGAAGCGGTGTTGACCGCCGCCGATCTTCAGGCCGGCGTACTCGGTCGGGGACCCGGTCGTCGTCACGGTGCCGGTGTCGCCCGAGTTCGCTTCGATGAAGCCCGTGACGCCGGCTGCGACGTACGGGACCTCGAAGGACTGGCCGGTGACCAACCCTTGAGTGAAGCCCGGGCCGCCGGTGCCCTCGACCACGATGAAGCCAGGATCCAGCATCTGGAAGATGATGCTGTCACCGGAGTTCAGGTTCACAGAACTCGGCGACCAGTCGCCACCGGTGTAGGTGACGACGACCGAGTTGTTGGTCGGCTCAATCACGAGCGCCTTGGCCGACACGTAGTCGACGCCATCGTCACGGACCTGGTCCCGCACTTCCGCGCGAACGACCATGGGCCAGTTCGAAATGGTGGCCGGAACGTTGTCGCGCACGATCACCGGAGCCAGCGTGTCCGCCGATCCCGAGTTGATGTAGACGCGGTTGGTGAAACTGCCGCTCTCGCCCTGACCGGTGACGAAGTCGTAGTCCCCGTCGTTGTCGAGGTCGCCGATGGTCAGGTCCAAGGTCGAGTCCCCGACGTTCTGGATGGACGGGATGTCCTCGACGAAGCTCAGGTTGCCGTTGTTCTGATAGAGGCGCTCACGGCTGCCGAGCGAACCGACCAGGATGTCGTAGTCCCCATCGTTGTCATAATCGATCAGGCCGATCTCGTTGTCGTCCGTGCCGGGGGGCAAGGCCGGACCGTTCGTGAAGCTCAGGATCCCGGAGCCGGCGAAGTTGTTGCGCGTGTAGCCCTCGTTGAATCCGCTGAGGCTCGTATAGAAGATGTCGATGTCGTCGTCGCCATCGAGGTCCGCGGGCTCGGCCTCGTACACCGCGCTGCCGGTGTTCGGCAGCGTCGTCGAGGCGTTCGTGAACACGGCCGAGCCGTCGTTCAGCATCAAGTAGTGCGTGCCACCGCTGTTGCCCGAGCGGCAGAAGCCCAGGAAGTCCAGGTCCCAGTCGCCGTCGAGGTCGACCAGTTGCGCGTCCATGTGCGCGGCCTTGGTCGGCGCGGGGAACGACAACGGGCTGTCCACGAAGACGCCGGTTCCGTCGTTCATGTACAGCTTCGGCATGCTGCCGGAACCACCCAGGAGCGAAGCGCCCGAGTGCATCACGATGCAGTCCAGGTCACCGTCGTCGTCCAGATCGCCGAACTGAGCCGAGGACGAGCTGAGGTTCTGGGTGAAGCCGCGCGCCGCGCTCTCCATCGTGAAGAACCCGGGGTTCGCCGCACCCTGGTTGATGTAGAGGTGAGGCGGATCCGTGTTGAATCCGTTCAGGTACAGGAGGTCGACCCAACCGTCTCCGTTGACGTCGCCGGTGGTCACGCCCTTGCCGTTCGACAGGTTCACGCCGAGTCGCGCGATGCTCTCGTCCGTGAACGTCAAGATGCCGGACGGGATGAACTGGTTGATCAGCAGCAGGTTCTGGCGCTGCGCTCCCGCAGAGGAGTATCCGTCACCGTTCGCGAAGATCAGGTCGAGGTCGCCGTCCATGTCGACGTCGACACATTCCACTCCCTCGGTCCAGGTGTTGTTCGCGGGGAGGATCGAGGTCGACGGCGTGAACTGCTGGGCCGCGGCGCTGCCGGTCAATACGAGACCGAACAGGAACGTGGAGCGGATTTGGGATCCAAGCATGAGGAAGGCCGCGCCGATACTTCGACGGGTCGAGTGGTGTGCTGGGGAAGCGGGAGTTCGAGCTGCCGCGCACGAAGCACGGCGAAGGGCCGGGTCCACGGTGATTCGTGGCGTCCGACCCGCATGAGAGGGGGCGAGGTGGGTCCTGCCCAAGGGGATCCTAACCTGCCTATCGCGAGCGGTTGCCGTGGGTCCTTGGAGTCCCGTTCCGAGTCGCGTTCTCGGACACAGGTCTGACATGGGAAGGCCCTGCTGCGGAACGGACGGACCGGTCCAATCCGAAGATCGAAGTGCGCGTGAGGCCCGTTAAGATGCGCTTCACCCCCACCGCTCCCGAAATGAACATCACCCAAGCTCTCAAGAAGCTCGAGGCCGCTGGCAGCGAGCAGGTCCGCAAGATCTACGGTCGCCACGGCGTGACCGGCCCCATGTTCGGCGTCAAGTACGGCGACCAGGGCAAGTTCAAGAAAGAGATCGGCGTCGACCACGACTTGGCTTTGAAGCTCTGGGCGTCGGGTAATCACGACGCGCGCGTGCTGGCCACGATGGTGGCCGATCCGGATGCCATGACCGCGCCGGTCCTGAAGGCGTGGGTCAAGGACATCGACAACTACGTCCTCTCGATGGGCGTCGCCGTGATCGCCACGAAGAGCGCGGCGGGTCGCAAGTTGATGAGCACGTGGATCGCCGCCAAAGGTGAATGGATTCCGGCTACGGGCTGGTCGGTCCTGGCCGGTATGTGCAATGGTCCGGACGCGCCCTCGGTCGCTGACGCGAAGGCGCACTTGAAGACGATCGAGGCCCGGATCCATACGAGCCCGAACCGCGTCAAGTACTCGATGAACACGGCGCTCATCGCGATGGGCGCGTATCTGGATGGATTCGAGGCCACGGCCGTCACCGCCGCGAACCGCATCGGACAGGTCGAGGTCGATCACGGTTTGACGAGTTGTGAGACGCCGCTGGCCGCGCCCTACATCAAGAAGGCTGCGGAGCACCATCGCAAGAAGGTCGCCAAGAAGGGTGTGCCCAAGGGTTCGGCCTCGAAGAAGGTTCCGGCCAAGAAGAAGGCAGTCACCAAGAAGGCCACGAAGAAGGCGGCGTCCAAGAAGAAGACGTCCAAGAAGGCAGCGACCAAGCCGAAACCTGCTGCCAAGAAGGCGATCGCGAAGAAGGCACCTGCGAAGAAGAAGGCCGCCAAGAAGACGGCGCGGCGCTGAATCCCGAATCATGAAACACACTCACCGCTCTTCCGTGTTCGCCTGTCTCGCACTCGCCATCCTGAGCACGGTTGCGCTCGCACAGGACCAGGATTCGAAACCCCTCTCCGACGCCGAGATCGCGGCGGACCTGCGTCTTCCCTACATCACGCTTCCGGAACTTCCGGCGTGGAGGGACTTCATTCGTCCGACCGAGGCCGAAGCGAGCTATTCGTCGGTCGATTGGATCCCGACCTTCGCGGATGGCCTGCGTGCCTCGGCGGAACAGAACAAGCCGCTCCTGTTCTGGGCGATGAACGGGCATCCGCTCGGTTGCACCTGAGGCAATGGCGTCGCGGACCGTCGGTCCGTTCTCCAGGACGAGCGCGTGCTCGAGTTGACCCAACGCTTCGTGTGCGCCGCGGACGAGGTCTGGCGACTGCAGCGCGGATCGGAACCCGACTGCCTCGCCTTTCAATCCCTCAGCACCGGTGGCAAGCGCATCACAGATCGCGGCACGCGCCAAGGGTTCTGGGTCTTCGCGCCAGGTGCCGGAGTGTTGTCGCGCGTCAACACGCGCAACCCCGAGCGCGTCCTCGAAGCCCTCGATGCCGGACTCGCGGCGTGGGACGAGTTGACCGACGAACAACGCAAGCTGCCGAAGGACCTGGATCTGTCCTCCGGTCACCGCTGGGAGGACAATTTCCCCGAGGGCGGTTTGGCGTTGGAACGCATCGGACGCGAACTCGGCAACAAGGGACTCTTCGGGGAACGCTCTCGACTTTGGAATCCCGACTACGCCTGGTTCACCGAGGACGAGTTGGTCGCGGGCTTTCCGGACGCGATGAAGAACGAAGACGACCTGGACCTGAGCTCCATCGCGCGTCGTTTGGCCCGTTTCCACCTGATCGACAACGTTCGCGGGCAGTCCCTGCCCTTCGCCGATTCCGAGATCGAGCTCGCCGAACTGACGGCCTCGGTCCTGGGTGGCGGCGATTCCGCCACGTTGCTGTTCCGTGGCAGGACCCGCGCCGTCGCCGACGACACGTGGCGGCTGGACCAGGATTCCATCTGGAAACCCAGCAAGGTGATCGCACACGGCATGGAGTGCGAATTCACGGGTCTCGCGGTCTACGACATCCATAAGCGCAAGTTCAACACATTCGATCTGATCGCGGTCGGGCGACGTTGGGGCCACACCGTCAACAACGGCCGTTGGCGCGATCCAGCGCCGGGCCGCGTCGCGTTCCACTTCGGACTCGCGCCGGACATGCCTCGAATCGCGCCAACGTTCCTGTCCGAGTACGGCACGGATTGGGTCGTGGCCCCCGAGGTCATGCCCTGGCGGGACTCACCGGCCGAGTGCGGTCTCGAAGACGAATAGCACCGACGCACACTCTCTCGGGAATCGCGACGGACCGCTAAGCTGGTTCCGTGCAGTTCCCGCTCCAACACGCCTCGCTCTCGGTCGGATCGGCGGCGACTTTCGCGCTCGCCAGCGTCGCTCTGACGCTGGGCACGAGTCCCGCACCGGACGACGGCACCATCGAGTTCGCGCGCGACGTCAGGCCGATCCTCGCGCGCGCTTGCTTTCCATGTCACGGACCAGATGCGGGGACGCGCCAGGCCGATCTGCGTCTGGACCTGAGCGAAACGGCACTCGGCGACCACGGTGGATTCCTGCCGTTCGCTCCCGCTGACCTCGATGCGAGCGAAGCCTGGGTGCGCATCGCGGACCAGGACGATCCGATGCCGCCCACGGACTCGGGCATCGAGTTGTCGGAGGGTGAGGCGCAGGTCCTGCGCCGCTGGATCGAACAGGGCGCGGTCTGGCAGGAGCATTGGTCCTATGTCCCGCCCGTCCGACCCACCGTGCCGGCCAGCCGCACGCACATGGAGGTGCGCGGCGCGATCGATGCGTTCCTGATGCGCGAACTCGCGAGGAACGGGCTGGCGATCGTCACCCCGACCGCCGAACGCACCACCTTGCTGCGACGCGTCACGTTCGACCTGACCGGACTGCCGCCGACGCTCGACGAGATCGACGCGTTCCTGGCGGACCGAGCCCCCGGTGCCTGGTCGCGCGTCCTCGATCGACTCTTCGCGTCCCCGCGCTACGGCGAAGCCATGGCGCGGGAGTGGCTGGATGCGGCGCGCTTCGGCGACACGCACGGCTACCACCTGGACAACGAGCGTTCGCTCTGGCCCTGGCGCGACTGGGTCATCGACGCCTACAACCAGAACAAGCCGTTCGACGAGTTCACGATCGAACAGCTTGCGGGCGACCTGCTGCCGAACCCGACGCTGCAACAGCGCATCGCGACCGGCTTCAATCGCTGCAACGTGACGACGGGTGAAGGCGGCTTGATCGATGCCGAGTACCTGGCCAAGTACGCTGTCGATCGTGTGGACACGACGGCGACGGTTTGGCTCGCCTCGACGTTGGCGTGCGCGACGTGTCACGACCACAAGTACGATCCGTTCCCGCAGAAGGACTTCTATCGGTTCTTCGCGTTCTTCAACTCGATCGCCGAGGAGGCGAACGACCAGAATGCGATCGCGCCACCGCCGAACCTGCGCGTCCCGACCGACGAGCAAGCGGACCAGCTCGCGTCGTATCGCACGACGATCGCCGAAGCCGCTGCCGCCCTGGATGCGCCGATCGCCGGTATCGACGAGGCGCAGCTTCAGTGGGAGGCCGAGAAGGCCCACGCGCTGACTTCGCGCTGGAAGGTGCTGCCCCAGTTGCAGGCCACGGCCGTCGACGGCGGCGTGGTGTATGCGGGCCTGGAAGGTCAGGTTGTCGGCACGAACGCAAGCAGGCCCGGGGTTGCCGAACTCGTGTTCGATCTCGACTCGAGGGACGTGCGCGCGATCCGCATCGAAGTCCTTCCGTCGAACGGCAGCGAAGCCGTGGCCCTTACCGAGTTGACGGCGCGCGTGTCCGACGACCTCGACGCGGACGTGGACCGACCCTTGTCCTGGGCGGGCGCGCAGTCGCTGCATCCCGAGGATCGACCCGCGGCCCACGACCTCGCGGCGTCCGGACGCACCGATCGGTTCCGCATCGCTCCGGATGCAGAGGGTCACGGGTTCCTGCTCTACCCCGACGCAACGTTCGAACCCTCGGGCAACGCCCACCTCGTCCTGCGCATCGGCAGTACGGGTGCCGAGGCCTTGCCACTTCCCGACCGATTGCGCGTCTCCGTCACCAGCGATCCGCACGTCGGACCGCTGGTCGTCTCCGACTGGCACCGCGCAGGCCCCTTCGACGCGACGGGTCGCGACACCGTGTTTGCAGCCGGCTCGCACGTCTTGCCGCTGGACCTCGAAGCGCTCGACGACCAGGGCAACGCGGTCTGGACACCCGAACCCGGTTACGCCGACGGGGACGTTCACGCGTTCACGTCGAACCTCGCATCCACCTATGTCGCGCGCACGATCGACTCGCCGGGCCCGCGCTCGCTCGACCTGTCGCTCGGCAGCGACGATGGCATCCGGGTCTACCTGAACGGCGAGGTCGTCCACGACAACCCGGCCGCGCGTGGAGTCGCCGCCGATCAGGATCGCGTCACCATCGACCTGGTCCAAGGCCGCAACACGCTGGTGATGCAGATCGCCAACTACGGTGGAGGTCACGGCTTCTACTACCGCGTGGTCGACGAGGCGCTCGATGGTGTTCCGACGGCGATCGCCACGATCCTGACGCGCCCGAGGGTCTGGCGCACGGACGAGCAGGCGACCCGACTGCGCAGCTTCTATCGCGAGCGGCAGTCCCCCGAATGGCGTTCCGAACGGGATGCCCTCGAGGCGCTGCGCACCGAGGAGGCTGCGCTGCTGGCGCTGGTTCCGGTGACCATGGTCATGCAGGAGCGCGACGAGCCGCGGCCCGCCCACGTGCTGCTGCGCGGCCAGTACGACCAGCTGGGTGACGAGGTCTCGCGCGGCGTTCCGACGCGTTTCGGACAGATCGAACGCGAAGAGCCGACGCGGTTGGACCTCGCCCGCTGGCTCGTCTCGCGCGACAACCCGCTGACTGCGCGCGTCGTCGTGAACCGCATGTGGCAGCGCTTCTTCGGGGCGGGCATCGTCACGACGCCCGAGGACTTCGGCTCCCGCGGCGCGATGCCCACGCATCCCGAACTGCTCGACTGGCTCGCCGTCGAGTTCATCGAGAGCGGTTGGGACGTGCAGCACATGCAGCGCTTGATGCTCGAGTCGGCGGCCTATCGCCGTTCCTCACGCGTCACGCCGGACATGTGGCGCGCGGACCCCGAGAACCGCTGGCTCGCGCGCGGGCCACGGTTCCGACTGAGCGCCGAGATGCTGAGGGATCAAGCGCTCTTCGCCAGCGGACTGCTGGTCGAGACGATCGGAGGCAAGTCCGTCCGCCCCTATCAACCGGATGGCGTCTGGGCTGCGGTCGGATACACCGGCAGCAACACCGTCCGCTTCACCCAGGACATGGGCGACGCGCTCTGGCGCCGCAGCCTCTACACGTTCTGGAAGCGCACCGCGCCCCCGCCGTCGATGGCGACGTTCGACGCGCCCTCGCGAGAGATGTGCAGCGTTCAACGCGCACGAACGAACACGCCGCTGCAAGCCTTGACCTTGCTGAACGACGTTCAGTACGTGGAAGCGGCACGGGCATTGGGCGCCCGCGTGATGCGCGAGGCCGAGGGCGACGACGCACGCTTGACGCGCGCCTTCCGATTGGTCGTCGCCCGCGAACCCAACGACGCCGAGCGCACGGTCCTGCAACGACTCTTGTGGGAAGAACGCACGACGTTCCTCGGGGACATCGAGAGTGCCACCGGCTTGGTCGAGATCGGTGAATCGGCCACGGCGAGCGACCTCGACGCCGCGGAACTCGCCGCGTGGACGATGGTCGCCAGCACCCTGCTCAACCTGCACGAGGCCATCACGCGAGGCTGATCATGGACCCCCGACTCGAACACGCGAACCTGCTGAACCGACGCGCTCTGTTGCAACGCACGGCAGGCGGATTAGGCGCTGCGGCGATGGCGACGTTGCTGGGGCCCCGAGCCCTGGGCCAGGGATTCCTGAGCCCGAAGCCCAAGGCCAAGCGCGTCATCTATCTGTTCATGTCCGGCGCGCCCTCGCCGATCGACATGTGGGACCCCAAACCGGGCCTGCGCGAACGCTTCGACGAGGACCTGCCCGACTCGATCCGCCAGGGTCAACGCATCACGACCATGACCTCTGGCCAGGAGCGCTTCCCCGTCGCTCCGTCGATCTTCGACTTCGCGCAACACGGCGAAACCGGGACGTGGGTCAGCGAACTGCTCCCCCACACCGCGAAGATCGTCGACGACCTGACCATCGTGAAGTCGGTGCACACCGAGGCGATCAACCACGATCCGGCGATGACGTTCATGCAGACCGGCAGCGAGTTGCCGGGTCGCCCTTCGATGGGTTCCTGGCTCAGCCACGGGTTGGGCAGCGCGAACGCCGACCTTCCGACCTATGTCGTGTTGCACGCGACGTGGACAGGGCGCCAAGAGGCCCAAGCATTGTTCTCGCGCCTCTGGGGCTCTGGTTTCCTGCCCTCGCGCCACCAAGGCGTTGCGTTGCGCACCAACGGCGACCCTGTGCTCTACCTGACCGACCCGTCCGGCATCGACGCACCGCGCCGCCGTCGCATGTTGGACCGGTTGGCCGAACTGAACGAACTGCATCACGCGGAGATGGGCGACCCCGAAGCGCGCACGCGCATCGCGCAGTACGAGATGGCCTACCGCATGCAGACGTCCGTGCCGGAGCTGACGGACCTGTCGGACGAGACCGAGGCGACGTACGAGCTGTACGGCGAGGACGCGCGCAAGCCGGGCACCTTCGCCGCGAGCTGCCTGCTGGCGCGCCGCATGGCCGAGCGCGACGTGCGCTTCACCCAGATCTACCACCGCGGCTGGGACCAGCACTTCAACCTGCCGAGCGATCATCGCAAGCAGTGCAAGGACATCGACCAGGCCTGCGCCGGGTTGATCACCGATCTCAAGCAACGCGGCATGCTGGACGACACGCTGGTCGTCTGGGGCTCCGAATTCGGACGCACGGTGTACTGCCAAGGCGCGTTGACGAAGGACGACTACGGCCGCGATCACCACCCGCGCTGTTTCACCATGTGGTTCGCGGGCGGCGGGATGCAGCCCGGCGTCTCGTACGGCGCGACCGACGACTACGGCTACAACATCACCAAGAATCCGGTGCATGTGCACGACGTGAACGCCACGATCCTGCATCAGCTCGGTATTGACCACGAGAAGCTGACGCACATGTACCAGGGACGCGACTTCCGCTTGACCGACGTTCACGGGCGCGTGCTGAAGGAACTGATCACGTGAGAGGCGGACTCGCGTTGGTGTTGCTCCTCGCGGCGTGCGGGGCCAGCCCGGACGCGCTCCACGTTCCCGACCGGTTGCCCTTGGATCGTGCCTATCACGGAGCGGTTCACATCGGAGATCGCTTCGTTCTGCTCGGTGGATCCAACTCCGAGGGCAACACCGCTCAGGTCGATCTCTTCGACATGCGAAGTGGATCTTGGAGCACGTCGGCAGAACTCCCGACGACACGCGACTTCGCCGCCGTCGCGGCCCTTGGAAATCAGGTGTACGTCGCCGGCGGTCTGCACGAGGGTCGCGAGCCCGTGGCGACCTTCGAGCGCCTCGACCTCGACGACGATCACTGGGAAAGGCTGCCCGACCTCTCGAGCGTGCGCCATCGCTTCACCATGGTGGCCTTCGGGGGCAGGCTCTTCGCCATCGGTGGATTCGGGATCCGTGACGATGGTGAGCACGCGAACGTCGCGCACGTCGATGCGTTCGACCCACTCACGAACAACTGGACGCGCGTCTCCGACATGGCCGTTCCGCGCCACGGGCACGCGGCGCTCGTCCACCAGGGTCGCATCCTCGTCGTCGGAGGCTACGGAGGTCTGGACGGGGAGCACAAGGTCCTCGATTCGGTCGAGATCTACGACCCGATCGCGGACTCTTGGAGCGCCGGACCGCATCTGAACACCGCGCGCGGCTTCCTGGCCTGCGCCGCGAGCACGGGACGCGTCTGGGCCGTCGGCGGACGATTGGACGGATGCCCGGTGGAATCCTGGACGTTCGGCGAAGATGCATGGATGGTCCACGATCCGCTGCCGATCACGGTCCAGCGCTTCGCCATGGTCGGAATCGACGATCAACTGGTGACCTTGGGCGGCGAAGACGAATGGTCGGCCGTCCATGTGTTCGATACACGGTCCGGCGAGTGGCGAGTCCGGTCGCGCGGAGAATAGGATGGGCGCGCTCCTCGCTCCCCCACCCTGACTCGTCTTGCTCCTGACCCTGAACTGCATCGTCGCGGACGAACCGCGTATCGGCTTCACCCAGAAGGTGATGCCGCGCCTGATGACGCAGTGGAAGGGAGAAAGCGCAGGTCATGCGACCATCGACCTGCTCGGAGACGCGGCGCTGCCGGACCACGCGGCGTTCACGCATTTGCTGCTGAGTGGATCCGAGTTGTCCGCCGCGGAACGCAATCCGCGCGACGACGAGTTGATGACCTGCATCCGCGAGTTCGCCGATGCGGGCAAACCGATCTACGGCATTTGCTACGGGCACCAGATGGTCGCGCGCGCCTTGGCCGGCGATGCCGTGTGCCGTCGCGCCGCCGTGCCCGAGTTCGGTTGGCGCACGTGCCGCCAGGTCGACAACCCGCTGTTCGAGGGCGTGCCCCAGATCATCGCGATCCATTCGCACTACGACGAGGTCCACGACCTGCCCGACTCGTTCCAGGTGATCGCCTCGACCGACGACTGCGCCGTCCAGGGTTTCCAAGTCCAGGGCCGACCGATCTGGGGAACGCAGTTCCACCCCGAGATGTCCTTCCGCGGCGGCACGTCGATGATGCAGGGCAACCTGCGCACCGAACCGCTGGCGCCCGCCCACTACGTCGACGAGTTGGACGATCCTGCCCGCGTCGATGACAACCTGCGCCTGTTCGCGAACTTCTTCGCCACACCGCCCCGATGAAACAACCCAAGATCGAAGTCTGTCTGGATTCCGCCGACTCGGCCCTCGCGGCCCAGGAAGGTGGCGCCGATCGTGTCGAGCTGTGCGACAACCTGATCGAAGGCGGCACGACGCCCAGCGCCGGGATGATCACCGCGACGCGCGCGGCCATCGACATCGGCCTGATGGTCATGATTCGGCCGCGCGGGGGAGACTTCTGCTATTCGCCGACCGAGATCGCGGCGATGGAGCACGACGTGCGCATCGCCCGCGAGCTGGGCGCCGAGGGCGTCGTGTTCGGCGTGTTGAAACCCGAGGGCGAGGTCGACGCGGTGCTCACGCGCCGCCTGCGCGACATCGCCAGCGGCCTCGAGGTCACCTTCCACCGCGCGTTCGACATGACCAACGACCCGTTCCACGCGATGGAGACGCTGATCGACAGTGGTGTCGATCGCATCCTGACCTCGGGCCAGGAGCCGTCGGTGCTGGAGGGTCTCGACCTGTTGACCGAACTGGTCGAGCGCGCGGACGACCGCATCACGATCATGCCCGGCTGTGGCATCACGCTGCGCAACATGCAGAAGGTCGCCCAAGCGACGAAGGCACGTGAGCTGCACGTCGTCGGCAACGAGTTCCTGGAGAGCCGCATGGTCTATCGCAACCCGCGCGTCTTCATGGGCACGGAACTGCGCTCGGCCGAGTACGCGCGTTCCGTGACGTCGGCCGACGCGATTCGCGGCCTCGTCGAGCGGGCGCGCAGCTGATGCACATCGCCTGGCAGGGTTGGCTGCTGATCGGCCTCTACGTCGTGTTCGCGATGACGGTGGGCGTGGTCGTCTCCCGCCGCGCCAGCAAGAACGTCGACGAGTACTTCGTCGCCGGCCGCACGCTGCCCTGGTGGGTTGCAGGCACATCGATCGTCGCGACGACGTTCGCGATCGATACACCTCTGCTGATCTCAGGTTGGGCGCGTTCGGACGGGATCTGGCGCAACTGGTCGTGGTGGTGCTACGCCGTCACGACGTTGCTTGGTGTCTTCCTGTTCGCCAAGCTCTGGCGACGCGGCGAGGTCGTCACCAAAGCGGAGCTGTCTGAGCTGCGCTACGGCGAGCGCAGCGCGCGCTATCTGCGCGGCACGTTGGGCGTCATCCACGCCGGCCTGACGAACACGATCACGATGGCCTGGGTGCTGTTGGCGTTCATCAAGATCGCCGAGGTCCTGCTGGGCTTCGACAAGCACGTCGCGGTCGTCATCGCATGCGCGATCGCGATGGGCTATTCGTTGCTCGGAGGATTCCTGGGCGTCGTGCTGACCGACCTGGTGCAGTTCGCGTTGGCCACGATCGGAGCGATCTGGTTCGCGGTGCTCGTGTGGAACGGCGTCGGTCCGATCTGGGACCCGGCCGTGGCCGCGAACATCACACCCGAGCAACTGGCGTTCTTCCCCGAGTCCGGCGGCGGCAGCTGGCTGAGCGCCGCGTTCTGGACGACGCCCCTCGCGATCCTGGCCGTCAATCTGGGCGTCGGTTGGTACGCGTCCGAGGGCATCGACGGATCGGGCCTGGTCGTGCAACGCGTCGCGGCTGCGAAGTCCGAGCGCGACGGCACGTTGGCGATGCTCTGGTACGGCATCACCAACTACGCCGTGCGCCCGTGGCCGTGGATCCTCGTCGGGCTGTTGTCCTTGTCGGTGTTCCAGAGCCTCGAGGTCACCGCGCCCGTCAGCGGGACGGTCGTAGCCGTCGAATCCGATCACGTCATCCTTCGGAACGACACCGGCGAGACGCGCGTCGAGCTGGAGCACGAGTCGGAGTCCGAGCTGTGGAAACTGGAACCGGCCTCGGTCCAGGTCGACGCCGAAGTGGCCGTCGGCGACGTGCTGGCGAGGACCGACAACGAAAAGGCCTATCCCGCGATGATGGCCAAGTTCCTGGGCCCTTGGCTGCTGGGACTGGTGATCGCGTCGCTCTTGGCGGCCTTCATGTCGACGATCGACACGCACGTGAATCTGGCGTCCGCGTTCTTCACGAACGACCTGTACCGGCGTTTCATGCAACCGGACAAGTCCGATCGCCACTACGTGTTGGTCGCCCGATTGGCGAGCGTCGGTGCC
>JAJDEX010000195.1 GCA_029259575.1 Planctomycetota bacterium
TGCCCCCGAACCGACCGAAGGCTCGCGCGCCGTCGACTTCAACTTCAACCTGCCCTGGACCGGCACGGACATCGCCGACCCGACGCCCTGGTTACGCGCCGCGGCCGAGGATCCACGCGCCCTGCACCTGGACCGTGGCTACGACGCTCTGGGCCTCGACGAGCACCGCAAGGCCGGAGCGATCCTGGCCGGCCAGCTCGGCGGCGATCAACCGGATCCGGAACGGGTCGTGGTCACGATGGGCGTCCAGCATGCGATGAGCCTGTGCCTGGGCATCCTGTGTTCGCCGGGCGACGGGTTCCTGGTCGAGGAACTGACCTACCCGGGACTGCATGCGCTGGCTTCGTTCCAGCACCTGCACCCGGTGGCGGTGAGCCTCGACCACGACGGCATCGATCCCGAGGCCCTGCGCGCCGCCGCCCGTCGCAGCGAGGCGCGCGTGCTCTACTGCATGCCCACGGCCCAGAACCCCACCGGAAGCGTTTCGTCGTTGGAGCGGCGCAAGGCCATCGTCGAAGTCGCGCGCGAGCACGACCTGTGGATCCTCGAGGACGACTCCTACGCCTACGCCGCCGACCCGCATCCCGAACCGCTGTCCGCCCTCGCCCCCGAGCGCACGTTCCGGCTCGTCGGCACGGCCAAGGGCATGGGCGCGGGCCTGCGCATCGGATACCTGGTCGCTCCGGACCGCGGGGACTGGATCGATCGGCTGGCGACGACGGTGTCCGCGACGACCTGGATGGCGGCCCCCGCCCTGGCGGACCTGGCGTCGCACTGGATCCACGACGGGACCGCGCAACGCATCGCCGCCTGGAAGCGCCGCGAGGCCGCCGCGCGCCGTGAACTGTGCGCTCGCACGCTGGGCCTCGAAGCCCACAGCGTGCAGCCCGGCGTCCCGCACCTGTGGTTTCAACTTCCGCAGCCTTGGACGTCCGAGCGCTTCGCGCGTACGGCCCGCAGCGCCGGTGTCCTGGTGTCCCCGTCCCAGGCGTTCACCCCAGGTCGCGGGGAGGCCCCCAACGCGGTACGCCTGTCGCTGGGCACCCCGCCCAGCCGCGAGGAGGTCGCCCGCGGCCTCTCGATCCTGCAACGCGTGCTGACGCGCGGTTGGGAACGACTCGTCTGAGCGCGGGAGGCACTGCGCACGCCGCTCGTCGAAGTGTGCCATGGGCCGGGCACACGGCGACTGCGTTTCCTGACCGCGCGGCCGCGGGGGATTCGGTCCTCAGGTCGCGGCGTCCCCACTCCTCAGGTCGCGGCGTTTCCGGCTTCCGGGTCGCTGCGTCGCTTGTCCTCGGGTCGCAGCGTAGCCGGTCCTCAGGTCGCGGCGCAGGCCTCCGCCTACGAACCAACCGCCCTCGTGAGGCGGTTGTTCCAGGGTGCGATCCGGGCCAGGCCCGTTCGCAACGTCGCCCCGTCCTTGGACAGGGTGTGCCGATCACGCGGTCGCTGGCGAAGGCCGAGCGAGGCGGGACCGGAAAGCGCTCAGATGGAGCCGTGGCGGGCGCGGTGACGCTTGTTGACCTTGCGGCCTCCAGCGGTCTTCTGGCGGGTGCGGAAGCCGGTCTTCTTGCACTTCTTCGACTTGCTGTTGCGGATCTTGAGCTTCATGGTTCGGTCCGGAAGGGGCGGGCACCAAGTGGGCGCCTGTGCCGGTTCGGGGCGAAGATCCTAAGTTGCGGGGAGCGCGCGCGCCACCCTCGAGCAGCATTCCGGCCTCGATAATGGAGCCCGGAACCCGATTTCTCGCCCGAACCCGCGCCGAGGGTCGGCCGGTTCAGCGATTCAGGTCCTGGTAGAGGACTTTCAGGAACCGCTCGGGATCCATGTATCCCGCACCCCAAGAGGCTCCGAAGTCGTTCAGCGGAGATTCGCCGAAGAGGGTCTCGAAGTCCTTCCCCGCTTCGACGGCCGCGGCCACGCGCTCGATGCTGGTGGCCAACATGTCGCGGTACTCGATCAACTCGGCCCGGCCGCAGACGGGTCCGTGGCCGGGGATGATGGTCCAGGTCCCGTCGATGCGCTCGGCCAGGTCGCTGACCTCGGTCAACATGCCGCGAACGCTGCCCCCGCTGGCCAGATCGATGAAGGGGAACTTGCCCGCGAAGAACAGGTCCCCCAGGTGCACGACCTTGGATCCGTGGAACCAGACGATCGAGTCGCCGTCGGTGTGCGCCGGTCCGACGTGCTCGAGTTCGATGCGCTCGCCGTTCCAGTGCAGCGTCAACGCGTCCTCGAACACGATGTCGGGCAGAGCCGAGGGCGGCGTGTCGTCGGCCCGACGCCCCTCGATCCGCTCGCTCCCGCTCAAGCGTGCGCGCACGTTCGCGTGGCTGACGATCAGCGCCTGTTTGTCACCGAAGGGCTCGTTGTTGCCCGTGTGATCGGCGTGCCAGTGCGTGTTGATCAAGAGCCGCACGGGACCTCCGGACGCTGCCTGGATCGCGGCGACGACGACCTCGCGGTCCCTCGCGAGCTGCGTGTCGATCACGAGCGGTCCGTCCTGTCCCGTCTGGACGGCGATGTTGCCGCCTTTGCCCTCGATCCACTTCACCGCACCTGCGACGTCGTGCAGTTTCGGGCCTTCCGGATCGTCGTCTTGGACAGGCACGGTTCCCCGCGACGCGAACGAGGCGGCGCACAACCCGGTGAGGCAGACCAGGATCAGAGCTGGGGTACGACGGGCGCGGTGAAACTTCATGATGGAGACGAGGGGTGGGACACGGAACTGCGGACCGCTGATCCTACCCCCGTTCCCACCGACGTCCGTCATCGGAAGCTCTCCAACGCAGCGCGCCGCGCTCCGAAGAACGCCGGTGGGCGTTCGTCGGAGCGCGGCGCGCGTCCGGGGCCCGCGGAGTCAACTGTCCTTGCGGGGCCCAACCATATCGGTCGGGATCACCGCGGCGTCGAACGCCTCGCCGGTCATCAGGCCCAGCGCTTCGCAAGCCACGCGCAACGTCGTGTTGTCCTCGTAGGCCTTCTTGGCGACCTTGGCCGCGTTGTCGTAGCCGATGTGGCGATTCAACGCCGTCACCAGCATGAGCGATTCGCGCATCAACGAGTCGACGCGGTTCGCGTCGAGCTCGAGGCCGTCGATGCAGTTCGTGCGGAACGAGTCGCAGGCGTCCGACAGGATCGCGACGGACTCCATCAGGTTGTGGACGATGACGGGCTTGTAGACGTTGAGCTCGAAGTTGCCCTGGCTGCCGGCCACGCCGACGGCGGTGTCGTTGCCCATGACCTGGGCGCAGACCATCGTCAGCGCCTCGCACTGGGTCGGGTTGACCTTGCCGGGCATGATCGAGGAACCCGGCTCGTTCGC
>JAJDEX010000196.1 GCA_029259575.1 Planctomycetota bacterium
AGGGTGACGCATCCGGCCGAGGAAAGGGGCACCCAGAACCCGGGAACATCCCGAGTCGCGATCCGGAACGGGGTATCCTGTTCCCAAGAGCTTGGAATCCCCTCCAACCATGCGCTTCCGTCCCCTTTTGATCTTGGCCCTCGGCCTCGGCGCCGTCGCCGTAACGTGCAGCGACGTACCGACCGTTCTGGCCGGCGCCCCTCCGATTCGGGGCAGAAGCACGCTGTTCAGCTTGCTGGCGTTCGAGCAGGCCCGCGAAACGCTCCGCGCTCCCGAGAAGGCTGCGCCCCAGATCGCGCTGCTCAAACCCGGGCGCGTGGACCAACCTGGCGAGGGGTTCCTGCCGTGCTTGGAGGTCTTCCCCCCGACCACCGTGCGCTGGGACGTACCGCCCGCGTTCGACACGGCCAGCCTGCAGTACGCCCTGGCGATCAAGGGCAACGGCTACCACGGTGGCCACGTGCGCGTGGTCGCCACGCTCGACGGCGAACCCTACTTCGAGCACACGTTGTCGTGCGCGAAAGGGACTCCGTTCGAGGACCGGCGCTGGTTCGAGCACGACGCGCCCCTCGCGGACGGCGGATCCCTCGAGGTCAGCTTCGACTACGAAGGTCCGCGCCCCACCGGCCCGGCCGTCGGCTTCGGGTTGCTGCGCGTGGGCGTCCCGTTCGAGGTCGAGCGCACGACCCCGACCCAGGACTTCCCCAACGTCGTCCTGGTCGTGGTCGACACCCTGCGAGCGGAGAGTCTCTCCAGCTACGGCAACCCGCGCATCACGAGTCCACGCATGGACGCGCTCGCCGCGGAAGGCACGCGCTTCACGCACGCCTACAGCGCGGGCCCCTGGACCTTGCCGGGGACCGCCTCGATCCTGACCGGCAAGACCGTCCCCCACCACGGCTTGGGTTCCTCGTCCTCCAACCATCTGGCCGAGTCCCTGGAAACGCTGCCCAAGGTGATGCAGCGCTCGGGTGCCACGACCGGCGCGTTCACGTGCAACCCGCTGATCACAGGCGCGCGCAACTTCGATCAGGGCTTCGAGGACTTCACCAACTACCGCTGGACCGCATCGCCCGACATGATCGGCGACGTTCTGCAATGGGTGGACGAGCACAAGGACGAACGCTTCTTCCTGTACGTGCACTTGATCGACCCGCACTTCCCCTACGAACCCAGCGCGGACTCGTTGGCCGAGTTCGGCATGCGCACGCCGGACGACTACGAACGCTCCGACCTGCGGCAGTTCATGGAGAACTGGTACGGCGCGGGCGAACCGAATCTCGAATGGGTGCGCGCGACCAACGCCTGGCACCTGGATGCCTACGACGGCGAGATCTGGGACTCCGACCGCGCCATCGGCCAGTTGCAGGATCGACTCGCCACGCATGGGCTGACGGACAAGACGGTCCTCGCCATCACGAGCGATCACGGCGAGGAGTTCCTGGAGCACGGCTGGGCCGGGCACCACACGCAACTGTGGGACGAGTCCGTGCGCGTGCCGCTGATCCTGCACGGTCCCGGGGTCCCGGTCGGCCACGTCGTTCCCCAACCCGTCGAGAACCGGCACATCGCCCCGACGCTGCTGGCACTGGGCGGAGTGGACCCCGTGCCCGGACTCCTGGGACCGAGCTTGGTCGACGCCCAGGACCTCGCGCTGCTCGCCTCAGAGCCCGTCTTCCTGATGACGTCCAAAGGGGAATGGGCCGACCTCGAATCGCGCTCCCGCATCCGCTTGCACGAGTTCCACTCGGTGATCCACGACGGCTTCCGGCTCTACAACTGCCCGCGAACCCTGGATCCTGACGTCGACCGGATCGCCCGCCTGTACGACCTCGAAGCCGACCCGAACTGCGAACACGACGTGCTGGAGGACCACCCGGAGCGTGCCGAACACATGCGGCAGCTGTACCGGGAATGGCGCGCGCGGGGCGAGGCCGACCGTCCCCAGATGATGCCTGCCGAAGAGCAGACGCACGCCATCCTGGTCGACCTCGGCTACGTCGGCGAGGACGAGTAGTCCGCCGGCGGCAGCGAGCGCCGGTCCACGCACCGTCATCGGGAGACCCGGATCCGGGTCCAGGTCCCTCACCGGCAGCCGTCGAGCGAGATCCGCGACGACTCGCTCGCAGCCCAAACCGGGGCGCACTTTGGCAAGATGCTCGGGTGCCCGACCCGCTCCCCCAGCGCGTCCTCGTCGTCCGCCTCGGCGCGATCGGCGATGTGACCAACGCACTCGTGTTCGCCACCGCGTGCAAGGCGGCGTACCCGAACGTGCACTTGGCCTGGGTGGTGCATCCGCTCGCGCTTCCGCTCGTACAAGGACACCCCGCCATCGATCGCGTCCACGTGTGGACCCGGGGCGGTGGCCTGTCGGAGTTCCTGCGCCTCCGCCGGGAGCTGCGCGCGGAACGCTACGACCTAGCCATCGACCTGCAGCGGATCCAGAAGAGTGCTCTCCTGGCGCGCGCCTCGGGAGCTCCGCGCGTGCTCGGATACGACCGACGAAGGACCAAGGAAGTCTCGTGGCTGTGGACGAACGAGCGCATTCCGCCTGGGCACCCGCGCACGCACATGCTCGAACAGTACGTGGAATTCGCGGTACACCTGGGTCTCGATCCAGCGGCTGCCACACGGGCGCTGCCGATCGACGCGGAAGCGGAGTCCTGGGCCGACGCGTTCGTCCAGCATCTCGGTGGGCAGCCTTTCATCGTCCACGTCGGTGCCACGAAGACACCGAACCGTTGGGAGCCGGAACGCTACGGACACTTGATCCGACGCTTGCGGGATGCGGGGATCGGCCCCATCTGCTTGACCGGTGGTCCCGGGGACCGCGAGGACGCCGACCGTGCGATGGGCATCCTGGCCGGCGGTCACGGCGACGTTCCCAGCGACTTCCGCGACCTGGTCGGATCCACGTCGTTGCCCCAGCTGATCGCCCTCTTCCGGCGAGCGACGGGGTTCGTGGGTTGCGACACCGGCCCGA
>JAJDEX010000197.1 GCA_029259575.1 Planctomycetota bacterium
GATCTGGAGACGCTGCTACGCCCCAGCTACAGCGCTTTGCGACCGTCCACGGTGCTGAACACGTTGGACCTGAACGACGACGGCGTGCTCGATCGCAGCGAGTTGCGCGCGGCGTTCACCGACGTCGACTAGGTCGCGGACGAAACCTCGGGCCGAGCCCGAGTCCGGGCTCTAGTGAGCGCCGAGGCACCACGTGCGGATGTCGGAGCGAACCCCGTCGTTCCACGCGGCCCAGGCCTCGTGCAAGCGCGCCAGGTCCTCGGGCTCCAGCTTCACCTGCTCCTCCGCGGGAGCATTGCGACGCAGCCGAGCCTCGAGCAACGCGGCATCCATCCAGCGATCCAGGTCGCCGGGAGCCGCACTCGCCAACGCCAACGCGGCGGAAACCGCAGTGACGGTCGCTCGCTCCCGTTCGCCCTCGGGCGTCAACGTCTCGGCGTTCAGCCCCGCGCCCTTGTGCGACGTCAGCTTGCGCAACGGTTGCAGGTGACGGAAGCGGATCGCGGGCACACCTGCGGACAACATCGCGTCCTGGGGGCCTCCGGTTCGATGCGGGACCTCGGTCGTCAACCAGGGGCGGGACACCTTGCCCACGTCGACGAGCGCCATGCGACCCAGCACGTTGAGCGCGGTCGGTCCGACGCCTCCGTTGTCCAAGGACCAGGAGAGGCTTGTCCCGGGCCGGTCCGGGTCCGGGAAGACCGCGAACTGCGCACCGGGATCCGGCGCACGATCCATGACGAACGGAATGCTGAGATCGCCGGGCGAATCGATGGCTTCGATGCAGATGGCCGCCAGGGGAAGTTCGGCACCCGCGTCGTGCAACGCAGCCACGAGCGAGGCACCGGGATCCGTGCCGAAGGCGAACGCGAGCGAGCGTTTGGGTGCGAAGTCCTCGTCGGACCTGCGATCCCGACCGGCTCGCACCAAGGCGCGGGCACCTTCGACGACCGCACCGGCGTCGGCTGCACCGGTCGCTCCATCGGTCCGCACCAGGACGACGACGACGTCTTGCGGGGACTCGCTGCCCAGCAGGGTCGCGACCAGCAACGGTGCCTGGCCCTCGAGGTCGATCCGCGTGAGCACGCTGCCGGACCGGCCGAATCCCTCGGCTTCCAGTGCGGCCTCCAGCACGACCAGATCGGATGCCGGCTCGACGCTGGCCGCCAGGTACGCGCGCAGCAACGGCTCGACGAAGCGCCTGGGTCCCGTGGATCCGGCGCTGACCAGGGGTCCGGGGGAGTGATGGACGAACACGTCGGCGCCGAGGTCCATCTCGGGCGGCAAACTGGTGATCGGCGAGGACGCGCACGCGACCGATGCGAACAGGGCCAGACCCGCCAGCCAGGTACGGCTCGAGCGGACGGCGGTCGGGGGGCGCGAGTCGATCATCGGCGCATCAACCCGGCTCAGGAATTCAGGTGTCGGCCGATCAACAGATCGAGACGCAAGCGCGTGTCGGCGTCGATCGTGCTCGGGTCCGTCATGATCGCGCCGGCGAGGGCGTTGTGGCAACCGCATGCGTCCGAGGCCTTGGCCAACTCGGGCACGACGGCTTTCACGAGCGCGCGTGCATTCGCCACGTTGCTGGACATGACGGCCAGGATGGCGTCGAGCGTCACGTCGTCGTGACCCTCGTGCCAGCAGTCGTAGTCGGTCGACATGGCGACGGTCGCGTAGTGCAACTCGGCTTCGCGCGCGAGCTTGGCCTCGGTCAGGTTCGTCATGCCGATGACGTCGACGTCCCAAGTGCGGTACAGCTTGGACTCGGCGCGCGTCGAGAACTGGGGGCCTTCCATGCAGACGTAGGTGCCACCGTCGTGCGTGGTCACGCCCGTTGTCGCGCTGGCTGCCAGCAACGCGCCGCGAACGCCGGAGCAGACCGGGTCGGCGAACTGCACGTGCGCCACGCATCCCCCACCGAAGAAGGTGTCGGGACGATGGCGCGTGCGATCGATGAACTGGTCGATGACGACGAAGTCACCGGGCGGGATGTCCTCGCGCATCGAGCCGACGGCGGAGACCGAGACGATGTGCGTGACGCCCAGGGACTTCATGCCCCAGATGTTCGCGCGGTAATTGATCTCGGACGGCGTCCAGCGATGGCCACGTCCGTGACGCGGCAGGAACACCATGCGCACGCCGTCGAGCGTGCCCTGGATGTAGGCATCGCTCGGATCTCCGAAGGGCGTCGAGAGGGCGACCTCTTCGACGTTCTCCAGACCATCCATCGCGTACAGACCGGAGCCGCCGAGGACTCCTACCACCAGTTCCGTCATCGTGTTCATCCTCGGGAGCGTCCGCGACCACCGCGGCCTCGTCGCGACATTGTGGAGTCTCCGCGGCGTCGACTCGAACCTCGCCTGGAACTTCCACCGCCGTAACCGCGATCGCGATCATCGCCGACGCGTCGATCCGGGCTGCCGTCCTGGGTCGGCTCGGCCTTCCACGGACGGTTCTGGGAGCCGTGATCCCGGGAGCCGTGCCCTCGGGAGTCGCGATCTCGGGAGCCACGGTTGTCGTCGCGCCATTGGCCGCCGCCGCCACCACCGCCACCACTTCGGCCGTAGCCGCCGGAGCCACGGGAATCGGAACCGGAATCACGCCACGGACGGTCCTGTCCACCACCACCGCCGTCGTCGGACGAAGCGCGCCAGGGACGTTTGGCGTCGTAGCCGCCGCCTCCGCCTCCACCACCACGGTCGTCGCGATCATCGCGTTTCCAGCTTCCGCCGGAACCGCCGCCATAGCCTCCGCCCGAACCGCCGCGTCGGCGAGAGCCTCCGCCGCGTCCGGAGTTGCCGCGCGAACGGTAGCCCCCGCCCGAGCGGGAATCGCCCCCGGAGCGAGCGCCGTCGCCACGCTTGAAGCTGTAGCGACTGTCCTGGCCTCCGTCGTCGCCAGAAGAGTCGCGCTTGTAGCTGAAGCGGTCGTCGCGTTGCGGTCGATCTCCGTCGTCGCGCTTGGTGCTGTAGCGGTCATCGCGACGCGGTCGATCCCCGTCGTCGCGTTGGTAGCTGGGACGATCTCCCTGGCCTCGATCGCCGCCGCCCGAGCCTGCGCCATCCTTGCTGTAGTGATAGCGGCTGTCCTGGGGTCGATCCTGGCCCGAACGATCGTACGAGTCACGATCTCCGCGGGGGCGGCCTCCGCCGGAGTCGCCGTCCTTGTTGTAGTGATAACGGCTGTCGCGCGGACGCTCTTCGCGTTCGTACGAACGTCCACCTCCGCTCTGGCCTCGATCGCTGTAGGAGCCGCTCCCCCGACGCGAGCCGCCGCGTCGGCTGCCACCGCCGCGGGATCCACCGCGGGATCCACCGCGACCGGCACCGTAGCTGCTGGTGTCCCGATGGCGACGCGGGTCGTCGTCGCGGAATCGGACGGGCTCGTCGCTGCCGGAACCGGCACGCCAACCACCGCCGTCGCGGGGTTCGGCATCGCGGTGGTCGCGATTCCAGGTGCCGCCGTTGTCGCGGTCGCGGCCCATGCCACGGTACGACCCGGTGTTGGAGCGCATGGCGCGTCGCGGCATGCCCTCGCCACGTCCTCGTCGGGAGCGGCCATCACGTTCGTCGCCGTCGTCGGCGTGGCTGAGCGGACCGAGCAGGCGTCGCAACACCAGACTGGCGTAGGCGCCCCGGGGCAGTTCGAACGACAGCTTCACGAGGTGCCGGTCCTTGTGCTCCGGATCCGGCTCGGCCGGGCGGACGCGCAGTTCGTTCGGCTTGATGATGAGCGGGCGCTCCTCGTGCTTGAACCCGAAGCCCGGGATATCGTCGATGACGAACTCCTGGGGGGTCAGGTGGTGCAGGGCGAGCGCTTCGCGCAGGAATTCGAGTTGCGATTCGTGCTGGACCTCTTCCAGGCGCGGACCGGGCAACGGGAACGTGCCGTTCCAGCTCTCCGAATCGGGCAGGGCACCACGCGTGAAGATCAACTTGCCTTCCCGCGACGGGATGGCGAACCGCTCCTTGGGCGGACAGCTCGCATCGATCCAATTCGCCACGGCGCGGTTCCAGATGTGCGATTGGAACGCATACAAGTGGATCAAACGCTCGCGCGTCGACACGCGATGGAACGCGCCGGCGAAGTCCTCGGGATCGCGCTTCAGGTGCTCGAACACCGAGTGGTGCTTGCCCAAGCGACCAGCGACCTCGCGGCAGGTGTGCCAATCACCCCATTTGCGCCAGATGACCTGTTTCAGGCGCAGCAGGTCGGGGTTGTCGTAGGGCGACGTCGAACAGAGCATGCGCTTCAGCGCGCCGCTCGTGTCACCGCGGATGAGATCGAGCGCGATCCAGCCCTGACCGTGGCGCAGGTTGCCGAAGCGCTGTTCATCGAAGTAGTTCGGCAGGCCGAAGTCGCGCACCGGATCGATCGCCTTGCGCAGGTGCACGAGCTCGGAGGGACCGAGGTCGCGCACGACGAGCTCGAACTTGTTGCCCAAGCTGTCGCCGCTCTGAAGCGCTTCGTCGAGATAGCCCGCCGTCTGGATCTTCAGGTCGTATTCGTCGATGCGCACATCGCGACCGCGATGCAGGCTCATGTACTGGCGCGTCACACCTTGGCGGTCCTTGAGACCGGCCATCGATACGTCACCCGACGCAACGCCTGCGGCGCGCGCGAGAGCTTCAGCTGCCTCGAACGAGGTCAACTTGGTCTTCGTCACCAGGTACACGCGGTGCTCGCCGCGCTCCTGCAGGTGCCCTTCGGGGAGCACCTCGGTGACCTTGAAGTCCTGGGGTTTGGTTTTGAGTTTCAACGTCGAAAAGGCCGTACGCGGCGCATCTGCTTCAGGACCCGCTCGAGGTCCTTGGGAATCGGAGATTCGACGCGAACCGGCGTCTCGGGCGCATGGGGCGCGGGCCATCCCAGCGAGCGGGCATGGAGGGTCAATCGGTCCATCAACGGTCGCTCGGGCGCACCGCGTTTGGCCTTGTAGTTGTCTTTGAACTCGGAGAGCAGCAACGCATCGCGACGTCCGTACAACGGATCGATCGCGAGCGGAAAGCCGGCTTCTGCCAAGTGCACGCGAATCTGGTGCGTGCGTCCGGAGTGCGGACGGCAGCTCATCAGCGTGTAGCCACGGAAACGTTCGGCGACGCCGATCGAGGTCGACGCGGGCTTGCCGCTGGCGTGTACGCGCATGCGTCCCGTCTTGCGCGGATCGGGTGCGATCGGAGCGTCGATCACGTCCTCGGCGCCGTCCTCGAGGTGATGCTCGCCCTCGACCAGCGCCAAGTAGCGCTTGTCGATCCGGCGCTCGTCGAAGGCGGTGCGCAGGGAGCGCTCGGCCTCGAGGTTCTTCGCAGCCAGCAGGACGCCGGTCGTGTCCTTGTCCAGGCGATGGACGAGGCGCGGACGGAATTCGAGGGCCCCGCTCTCGGTCTGCTCGGCGCGTTCCTCGGCGAACTGGATCAACGCGCCCGCCACGGTCGCGGCATCGCGTGCCCAGCGCTCGGGCTCGACGGCCAGACCGGCGGGCTTGTCGATCGCCAAGGTGGATTCATCCTCGTGCAGGACGCGCACGCGTTCGTTCGGCGCGACGGGACGGCGCGGCGCGCTCTCGTCCTCGAACTCGACGCTGACGACATCGTTACGCTTCAACTTGTGCCCGGGGTGATTCGGCTGACCATCCACGAGAACGGTCCCGGCACGCACTTGGGCACGCAGGAACCCCTTGTGAATGTGGGGATAGGTCAGACAGAGGAACTCGTCGAGCTCGAGCCCAACGCGATCATCCGGCACTGTGAGGTACTCGGCCGGCACGCGTGCGTCCTCAAACCGTTCCGGTCTGTTCGGGTTCGCCGGACGCGGCGGTGTACACCGATTCCTTGAGCGCGCCGACGTAGGGGAGATTGCGATAACGGCCGGCGTAGTCGAGGCCGTATCCGACGACGAACAGGTTCTCGACCTCGAACGCCTTGAAGTTGGCGTGGCAATCGACCGTGCGCCGGGACGGCTTGTCGAGGAACACGCAGCTGGAGACTTCGGCGGCCCCGCGGCTGCGCATCTCCTGGGCCAGCCTCGAGATCGTCCGGCCGGTGTCCAGGATGTCGTCGACGAGCAGGAGGTTGCGCCCTTCGATCTCGTTGCCCGCGGGCAGGAAGTCGACGCGGAGTTCGCCGGACTCGGTGCCGTCGCGATAGCTGCTCGCGGCCACGAACGCCAGCTCGAGCGGAATCGGAATCCGCCGAATCAGGTCCGAAGCGAAGATGCAAGATCCCTTCAGAACGGAAACGACCGTGAATTCACGGCCCTGGAAGTGCGCCGTGACCTCGGCGGCCACACGATCGATACCTTCGCGGATTTCGGCCTCGCTGAGGAGGACGCGGTCGATGTCGAGGTGCATATCGGAAGGAGCGATCGGATTGGGGACGGTCGGGCCCCGACCTTGGGGACCTTCGCAGATCTGGGACGTCCCCCAGGGGGCAGCCGTCAGATCGAACCCCAGGATAACGCCCCTTCCAGGGCCGCGTGGGGCGCGGTACGTGGGTTTTCTTACAAGGGATCGAAAGCTACCAGGACGAGTCATCTTGAACGGCTCCGTCTCGATGGTAGATTGCGATTCGAAGCGCGACGCGACCCGTTCGGGCGCCCTCTCCGACCGCGGGCCCGGGCTGAGCACAGGGACTCGATGTCCCGCTCGGCCCCGAGCCCCAACCAGAATGGCGAGTGTCCCAGCAGCGGATCGCCCGCGCCGACCCTCAACGAGAAGACCCGAGACGAATGCCCCAGGAACCCCACACGAGGCGTTTCCTGCCTGGCGACCCGAGTTCGAAGCTCGGATCGAGCCAAGGGTGTTTCGACGCGAGAACCACCGATTGACCTTTCCACAATTCGAAGGACTCCCTTAGAACCGATTCAGGGCTTCATTCCAAGGAACCCAATCGAGCCGGGCGCAATTCCTCTTGCGCTTCATCGGACTCGAATCGAACACCACGACCGAAAGGCGCAAGTTCCGTCGACGAGATCGCGATCGACGCGCAACCCATAAGTCATTCGGACACGAAACTCCGATTCCCGAACGGGCCCCCAACCTGAAAGCGCTCGCTGGAGCGCTCCCTCCCCATGACGAAACGAAACTACAATCGCCGCTCGGACGACGAGATCATCGCCGACCTCGAAGCCAAGATCACCCAGCTCCAGGTCAAGATCCAGTCGAAGCAACGCCCGGACGAACCGGTCCTGAAGGAGCTCCCCAAGGTGCGCCGCAAGCTGGCCGCCTTCTCGCAGCTCTGCATGGATCACGGTCGCGGCGACGTGTCGAACTCGGTGATGGCCTTCCTCACGATGCTCGAAACGCAGTTGCGCGAACCGATCGAGTGAAGTTCGAGGTCGCAGCCCAGGGTGCCGCGTCCGACCTCGAAGGCGGGCGGGCATGACCCTACGCCGACACCCGGACGTCCACGAAGAGGGCCGCCGGACCTTGATCGAGGGCCGCGTCTTCGACCTGGTGCGCCTGGCCCTGCGGCTCCCATCGGGGTTGCGACAAGAGCTGGATCTGATCGAACATCCCGGAGCCGTCGCGATCCTGGCCCGCGACGAGCAGGGACGGATCCTGATCGTCCGCCAGTACCGAGCCGCTGCCGGGGACTGGACCTGCGAGATCCCTGCGGGACGGGTGGAAGCGGGCGAGGACCCGAATGCGACCGCAGGCCGTGAATTGGAGGAGGAAACGGGCTATCGGGCCCGAACGGTGCGCGCCTGGCGCTCGTTCCTGCCGGCACCTGGGATCGCCAGCGAGGTGATCCACCTGTTCCGAGCCGAAGGCCTGGAGGCCGTTCCAGGGGGTGGACTCGCGGGGGACGACGACGAGGAGATCGAGGTCCTCTGGATGCATCCGCAGGACGTGCTGTCCGCGGAACCGGCGGACGGGAAGACGATCCTCGCGGCGCAACACTGCTTGCTCGAGGACGCAGAACGACGCGCATCGTCAGGGTCCTGACCAGGGCGATGGATCGAGGGTCGTCGAGTCGACCGTGCAACTCGTGACCGAGCTGATGCTCTGGAACATGCCCTGGGTCGTGCGGCATGTCGTGTCACCATCCAAGGCGAGCAGGGCCTCGGCGGTGAACACGATGCAGCCGGCCTCGGGGCCCGCGAGCGCAACCGCACCCACGGGGGGACCATCCAGGAGTCGAGCGATCGGATGCGGACCTGGAGTACCGACCTGAATGCGCTGCGCGCGTGCGCCGTCCAGTTCCAGCGCCCACAAGTGAGGCCCGGACACGAGCAAGGCACGTACGAGGAACGGCATGCGCAGCGTCTCGGAGATCTCGAGTTGCGCTCCACGTACCAGGGTGACGCGACTCAATCGTCCTCTCCATTTCCGATCCCCAGCTCGGGGCGGCGCACGCCACGCGACCCACCAATCGTCGCAGTTCGGCTGAGCCACGATGGCGGAGACCGGTCCAGGAACGGCTCCTTCACATGCAGGGACGGACCCGTGATCCAAGTCGTACCCAGTGAGCCAACCGTCCTGGGTCGCCACGAGGAGTTGACGCCCGCGGGAACCGATCGCATCGAACCACTCGGAGGAGTCGATGTGCGTTCGTAAGCCACCGACTGTGATGTGGTCGAGGACGGCACGGCCCTGGTCTCGGTCCAGGTGGTGCACGAACACGCCTCCGGCATGGCTCGCATGCAGGGACTGGACCGTGCCGGTCGGAAGCCCCGCGATGGGCTGTCCATCGGGGTTCAGGAGAGCCAGCGCATGGTGCCCCCAGCGTGTGTCCTGGAGCGCACTGGCGACCCAGAGCCTTCCGGAACCAGCGCCCACCACCGCGACGGGGCACGGCACCTCGAGAGCGCGGACGGGAAACAGGTCCTGATCCAGTCCGTGGATCACGCCCCCCGCCCGATCGGCCACCCAGAGCCCCACAGGTCCTGGTCCAGGCCGAGGGAGCCAGGGTGTCGGTGCGCGGTGCAGAACCCCGGCGAAGGCGGCGACGAGGCCCAGGGCGAGGGAGATGAGTCCGGCGAGGAGAGTCCGCATGCCGGGAGGACCGGAGCGGGTCGATCTCGGTTGCACGTGGCGTGCCGAAAATCTCAGCGGAGTGCAGGCATCTCAGCAGAGCGTCCAAGTCTCAGCGGATAACCGAGTGCTCAGCGGAGCGCCGAAGGCTCAGCGGAGGTCCGATCTCTCAGGCGAAGGGCGCGAGGCCCTCCAACTCGAGCAAGCGCTGCTTGAGGGGCAGCCCACCGCCGTAGCCACCGAGACCGGTCGTGGCGAGCACGCGGTGACAGGGGATCACGACGGGGATCGGGTTGGCGCCGTTCGCCCCACCGACCGCGCGGGACGCGTTCGGACGACCCAGGTCCTGGGCGATCTCGACGTACGTACGCGTCGCGCCGAACGGAATCGCCTCGAGAGCGCGCCACACCTCTTGCTGGAACTCGGTTCCCACGGGACACAGCTTCAAGTCGAAGTCCTGTCGATCCCCGACGCCGTACTCGACCAGTTGTCGAACAGCACGTGCTTCGAGCACCTCGTCCCGCCCGCCCACCAAGTCGTGACGACGCAGGTAGGTCTCGAGCGACGCCTGCCAGGACTCGGGCAATCCGATCCAGACCACGCCGCGTGAATCCGCGAGCACGCGGAACGTCCCGACGTCCGTGCGAGCGACGGCCGGAGTGATCGTGGACGTCGCGCTCATGAGCGTTCGTCGTCGCGCCAACGACGCTTGCCGTCGCCGGGGTTGTACGCGTCGCCTTCGCCCTGATGGTAGCTGCGCCAGATCGCGAAGCCGAAGGCGCCAGGCAACAGCAAGAACACCACTCCAAGCATGAAGTAGACGCTGTAGGCGAAGCCCGCCCAGATGTTTCCCGTGCCGGAGGCGACCGCCTCCTTGCAAGCGTCTCAGCCGAAGCCGGACGGCGTCAACAGGAGCAGCGCGAGGATGGGAACGGTGATTCGCAGCAGTTGGGTCATGGCGAGGTCAGACCGGAGGGGCCGGGTTGAGAGGATACAGCACCAAGTAGACGAGCACCCCCGTCACGGACACGTACAGCCAGATGGGGAACGTGATCTTGGCCCAGGCACGATGTCGCACCCAGTCCTCTTTGTGGGCCAACCAGAACGTACGCAGGATCATCGGCAGGTTCACCATCGCCAGGACGACGTGGCTGGCCAGCAGGGCCAGATAGGCGATCTTGGCGGCGCCGGTTCCGTTGAAGGGCGTAGGTCCCCCCTGCAGCGCGGTGACCTGGAAGTGGTACCAGAGGTAGCTCGCCAGGAAGGCGGCGCTGACGAGGAACGCGGCCTTCATCAGGTGCTCGTGGCGGGAGCGCTGGTCCTTCTTGATCGCGATCAAACCCAGCAGCAGCAGTACGCCCGCCAGGCCGTTCAGGCTCGCGTTGACCAAAGGCAGCTTGCGCTCGATCGCGGACGGCTCGCGCAGTCCTGCGAGAGCGCGCGCCCGTCGGATCAGGCGCTCGAAGTTGCCGTCGAGCTCCTCGGACGTCAGCGAAGCGTCGGCGCACTCGTACCATCCGGCGATCACGCCGTCCGAATCGATCACGGGCAAACGTGTGCCGTGCGTCACCGCCATTCCAGGTTCGAGCGAGTCGTCACGATCCAGAGCCGTGCTCAATCCCTCGCGCACGAACGTCGTCATGGCCATCGCGTCGCCGGTGACGAACGACCAGCGCTCGAGGTCGATGTTGAAGCGCTTCGCATAGTCCGCCAGTTGCGCCGGATCGTCGAACTTCGGGTCGACCGAGAACGACACCATGCGGATCGGCGTGTTCTTGAACCTGGGGAAGACGCGCGCGCGCAGTTGCGTCGTCAGGTTCGGACACGGGCCCATGCAGCGCACGAAGAACGGGATCGCGACCCAGGGCTCCCCCAGCAGGTCGGCGCGGGTCAACGTCTCGCCGTTCGCGTCGGTGAACGAGAAGTCCGGCACCTCGGTGAAGCGTTGTTCGGAATCCGGCGCGGGTGACGCGAAGGACTCCTGCGCGCTCGCCGAAGGGATGAGCGCGGCAAGCGCGAGGACGAGGATCGTGAAGCGGTGTGACATGTTGTCGGTGATCTGCGCCGGACAAGGGACGAGGCGCGCCGGATCAAGTCCAGGCGCGCCCCGTGATGTGTCCCTGCGGTCGACGCGCCCGGTTCTAGTGCCCGGAGCCCGGGACCGTGTCCTCGGCGGAGCCAGCGTTCGCCTTGGCGTCTTGCTCCCTCAAGTACGGGTACAGGTGACGCACACCGTGGTTGACCACGTTGCGCGACCCGTGACCGATGTGCTCGACCTCGTTGGTCATCGGATCGAACTGCTGAGCGACGCCGTAGTTGAACTGCGGGTTCGTTCCGGTGTCGGGGGTCAGCATGATCATGAAGTAGATGATCAGAGGCACCGTGAAGAGCACGTTGCCCTTCACGATCATCCCCTCGTACTTCACGTGCATGAAGTAGAAGAAGATGTAGTAGCCCTTGATGAAGGCGCAGAGCAGCAAGCCGCCCCAGAGCCAGAACTTCTGCTCGTAGAAGTAGCGGTTGCCGATCTCTCCGTAGACCACCTCGATCGCCGTCATGATGAGGAGAAGGATGAAGATCTTGAAGACGCTGAACGTTTCGTGGTTGTCAGACATGTCGGTCTCCCCGAATCACATGAGGTAGACGAGAGTGAAGAGAAGAACCCAGACGAGGTCGACGAAGTGCCAGTACAGACCGGCCAGCTCGATCCCGACGTTGTTCTTGGCGCTGTACTTCCCGCGCATGGCGGCGATCCAGACGCAGAACATCCAGATCACGCCGACGATCACGTGGAAGCCGTGGAAGCCGGTCATCACGTAGAAGGTCGACCAGAACAGGTCGTTCTTCGGATAGGCCTCGTGCTGAACCAGGAGGGCCCAGTACTCGTACATCTGTACAGCGACGAAGAACGAACCGAACAGGATCGATAGTCCCCACCACTTGATGAACTTCTGCCGGTCCCCGCGCTGGATCGCGTTCAAGGCAGCGACCACCGTCGCCGAGCTCACGATCAAGATGAACGTGTTGCCCGCGGTGATCATCACGGCCAGGCGGTGCGCCGGGTTCGGCCATTCGGAAGCACCCATCCGCAGGATGATGTACGTACCGATGAGGGCCGTGAAGAACATGATCTCCGTCCCCAGGAACACCCAGATCGCGAACTTGCCGCGATCGACGGGGGGGCCGGAGTCGTAGTCGTAGACCGGGTGGTGATGCACGGGTGCATCGACGGCCGGATCGTAGGAGGCCAGAGGTTGGCTCATGACAGCATGAGGGAAGGAAGCGGATCTGCCAGAACGAGGCAGGCCCACAGGGGCAGGTAGAGCAGGCTCACGAAGAGGAGACGGCGCGCAGAGCGACGGTCCTCGTGGCGAGCGAAGCCCACCGAGCAAACGAGATAGGCGACGCCCAGAATGGAAACGCCGACTGCGTAGACAGGACCCGCCAGACCGGTGGTCAGCGGCAGGAACGAGATCGGGATGGCGGCGATCGCGTAGATCACGGCCTGGCGGCCGGCCAGGCCTTCCGCGTTCGGGATGCTGGTCAGCATCTTGTGGCCGCCCTTGGCGTAGTCCTCGCGGTACAACCAGGCGATGGCCATGAAGTGCGGGAACTGCCAGACGAAGAGCACGGCGAACAAGCACCAGGCCCAGGGTCCGACGTCGCCGGCGAGCGCGACGTAACCGAGCAAGGGCGGCGCGGCGCCGGGCACGGCACCGACGACGGTGTTGAACGTGCTGACGCGCTTGAGCGGCGTGTAGATCGCGACGTTGGCGATCAGCGTAGCGAGCGTCAGGAAGGCCGACTGCAGGTTGAACTGCATCGCGAGGCCCGCGGT
>JAJDEX010000198.1 GCA_029259575.1 Planctomycetota bacterium
AGGCCTTCAACGTGCTGTACATGCACTTGATGCCGGCCAATCTGGTGCATCCCGCGCACGAGAGTGAGGGGTTCAACCCTCTCGAGCACTCCGGTATCGACAGCGACGCCAAGGCACAACTCGCGTCCACCCAGGACGAGCACGCGGACGACGCCCACGCGCACGGACCCGCCGTCCCGCTGATCTCGATCCCGGCCGGCTTCCTGCCCGCCGGCGCCGACATGGACCAGACCCGCGAAGGCGTGCAGATCGTGTTCACGAACCTGCAGCTCTTCCAGATCGCCGCGCTCCTCGTCATCTTCCTCGCGATGTCCGGCGTCGCCAGTCACCTGCGCACCGGCAAGGGCGACAAGATGACCAGCATTCTCGCCGGCTGGTGCCAGTGGATCCGCGACGAGATGGTCACGCCGAACATGCACGGCGAGGACGGCAAGAAGTTCCTGTCGTACTTCCTCTACGTGTTCTTCTTCATCGTCACGATGAACGTGCTGGGCCTCGTTCCCGGTTCGGCCACCGCGACCGCGAACATCTTCGTTACCGCCGCGCTCGCCACCACGACGCTGCTGGCGATGCTCGGCTGCGGCATGATCGCCCAGGGCCCGCTCGCCTTCTGGAAGAACCTGGTCCCGCACGTCCCGATCCTGCTCTGGCCGCTGATGTTCATCGTCGAGCTGCTCGGCCTCTTCGTGAAGCCGTTCTCGTTGATGATCCGTCTCTTCGCGAACATGACCGGTGGTCACCTCGTGGTGCTGTCGTTCATGGGCCTGATCTTCTTCTTCGCAGGCGTGGATCACTCGCCGATCGCTTGGGGCGTCGCGCCCGTCGCCGTCGGCTTCGCGGTGTTCATCATGATCATCGAGGCCTTCGTCGCCCTGCTTCAGGCCTACATCTTCACCCAGCTTTCGGTGATGTTCGTCGGCTCCTCGGTCCACCCCGAGCACTAGACACCAACCACTCCGGGTCCCAGTCCTTCCGCACGGAAGACCGCTTCGGTGCGGACGACAGGGGTTCGGGGCGATCCTTCGCGGCCGTCAGGTCGCACCCAACACACCCCTCAACAACAATGCGGCCTCCCCAGCGGGGCTAGTGAGAACAACTGTCATGGACGAAACGCAAGTCATGGATGTCGCCAAAATGGGCGCGGGTATCGGCGCCGGTATCGTCGCCATCGGCGCGGGCCTCGGCATCAGCAAGATCGGTGCCTCTGCCAACGAAGGCATCGCGCGTCAGCCCGAAGCGGCCAACGACATCAAAGGTAACTCGATCATCCTTGCCGCCCTCATTGAGGGTGTCTCCCTGTTCGCCGTCGTCGTCACCCTGCTCATCGCACTTGGTTGATAACGACTGAGGGCCGCATCGCGGCCTCCCGGGCAACGTCATGTTTCCGGGAGGCCCGTGGGTGGACCTCGCCACGCGACGGGCACGTCTGTCCGTTGCCGCTCGAGCGATCGAGCATCCAACTCACTGCTGCTTAGCAATGAGTGCACCAGAACCTCTGGATTTCAGCATGTACGCAACCATCGTCCTCCCCCTCGCATCAGGCGATTTCGATCCGCTCGACGTCGGCGGACTCGGAGGCTTTGTCTGGACCCTTCTGATCTTCGTGCTCGCCCTTCCCTTCATGTGGAAGGTCGTGTTCGCGCCGATCACGGCCGCGCTCTACGAGCGTGACGAGAAGGCGTCCGAGGCGATCACCGCAGCCGAACGCGCCAGTGCCGAAGCCGAGAAGGCTCGCGCACAGGTGGAAGTGGCCCTGGGCGAAGCCCAGACCGAGGCCGCCTCCCTCATGTCCCAGGCACGGGAGCGGGCGGAAGTCCGTGAGCGTGACATCGTGGACAGTGCGAAGCGTGAAGCGGGCGCCATGATCGAATCGGCGCGCACTGCGATTCAGGCCGAGCAGGAGAAAGCTCTCTCCGCCATTCGCTCCGAAGTCGTCGACCTGTCGCTCCACGCGGCGTCCAAGGTCATCGGCCGGAACGTCGGTGGTGAGGACGATCGCAAGCTCGTCAGCGAACTCGTCGCGAGTTCTGGGAAGAGCAACTCGTGAGCCTGGTCAAGGTCGATGCCGTGACCGCCCGCTGGGCGGAAGCGTTGTTCAACCTGGCGATCGGCGCCGGGGCCCTGGATGCGGTGCAGAACGACCTCGAGGTCCTCGGCCGTGAATTCCGGAGCCGCGCCGTGCGGGACTTCCTGCTCGGTAGCGAGGCTTCCGCCAGCGAGAAGCTCGCGAAGCTGGGCGGGGTCACCACCGGCTTCCACGCCTTGACGCGCAACTTCGTCAGTCTCGCCTTCGATCGCAACCGCGTCGAAGCCCTGGCCGATGCGGGCGTCGCTTTCCGGCGTCGCAGCCTCGACCTGGCCGGCGTGGTGGAGGGCGTGGTCGAAAGTCCGCGCAGCCTCGAGTCGGCCGACGTGCACGCGCTCGAGACCAGCCTGGGCGGCCGCCTGGGCAAGACCGTGCGACTGACGCAGAGCACCGAGCCGAGTCTGATCGGCGGCGTGCGTGTGACGGTCGGCGCGAACATGATCGACGCTTCGGTGCAGGGCCGCTTGGACGGCTTGCGTCGACGCATGTTGGAGGCGCCGCTGCCGGTGCCCTCCGCGGAT
>JAJDEX010000199.1 GCA_029259575.1 Planctomycetota bacterium
GTTCGTATCGGCGTTCGTCCCGGCCAGGAGATCGACCGAGGCTCGCGCCGCGCCGGAGTCCGATCGAGATCGCTCCGGCGCGGCACGTCGCTGGCCTCAGGCCGCCTTGCGCGCGAACAGACCGCGCAGGACGACGTAGAAGACGGGCGTGAACACCAGCCCGAAGAGGGTCACTCCGATCATCCCGGCGAAGACCGCCGTTCCGATCGATTGACGCATCTCGGCACCGGGTCCGGTGGCGAACACCAGCGGCACGACGCCGAGGATGAACGAGAAGGCGGTCATCAGGATCGGCCGCAAGCGCAGGCGCGAAGATTCGATCGCCGCCTCGAACCGAGTCCGGCCCTGGTCCTCCAGCTGCTTCGCGAATTCGACGATCAGGATGGCGTTCTTGGCGGCGAGCCCGATCAGGACGATGAAGCCGATCTGGGTCAGAACGTTGTTGTCCATCCCGCGCAACAGCAGTCCGGCTACGGCGCCCAAGAGGCACATCGGAACGATCAGGACGATGGAGAACGGCAAGGTCCAGCTCTCGTACTGTGCGGCCAGCAGCAGGAACACGAAGACGACCGCGAGGAAGAAGATCAGCAACGCGGAGTCACCGCCGGCTCGCTCCTGGTAGGCGAGGTCCACCCACTCGTAGCTGTAGCCCGGAGGCAGACCAGCCGCCAGGCGCTCCATCGTCTCGATCGACTCGCCGGTGCTGGAGCCGTACGTGGTCGAACCGCCGACTTCGGCCGCCGGATAGAGGTTGTGACGCACGACACGATCGGGTCCCGTCACGCGCTTCATCGTCAGCAGGGATCCCAACGGAACGATGGCCCCCGACCGGCTGCGCGTCGTCAGCTGGCCGACGTCCGCCTCGTCGTCGCGGAACTGCGCGTCCGCTTGCGCGATGACGCGGTACGTACGGCCGAACTGGTTGAAGTCGTTGACGTAGACGGAGCCCAGGTAGACCTGGAGCGCCTCGAAGACGTTGGCCAGAGGCACGTCGAGCTTCTTGGTGCGCGTCCGATCGATGTCGGCGTACAGCTGCGGCGCGGTGCCTCGATAGAACGTGTAGGGCTGCTCGATCCCGGGGTCCTGCATCGCGCCCCCCACCAGCTGGAAGGCGGCCTCCTGCAGCTCGCTGGCATCGCGTTCGCGACGATCCTGGAGCATCAGCTTGAACCCACCACCCGTGCCGATGCCACGGACGGGCGGAGGCGGGATCACGACGGCCATGCCCTCGACGATCGAGGACAACGTGGCGCGCACCTCGCCCGAGATCACATCGGCCGACCGTCCCTTCGGCACTCGATCGGTGAACGGATCCAGGGGCAGGAAGATCGCCGCTGCGTTGGGAGCACTCGCGCGCGTCGCGCCGGAGAAGCCCACGAATTCGACGGATTCGCGCACGCCGTCCACGGCGCGCGCGCGGTCAGCCACCTCACGCACGACCTCGCGGGTCCGCGACATCGAAGCGCCATCGGGCAATTGCACCGCGACGATCAGATAACCCTGGTCCTGGGCCGGAATGAACCCGCGCGGAACCTGGTCGAGGCCGTAGCCCGTGAGTCCGATCAATCCGAGATAGACGATCGACAGCACCAGGCCCATGCGCACGACCCTCCGCACGACACCTGCGTAGGCGCGTGAGGAGAACTCGAAGACGCGGTTGAAGCCGTTGAAGAACCAACCGAAGAGCCGGTTCCACAAGCGTTGCACGAGGTCCGGTTCGGCGTCGTGCGGGCGCAGGAAGATGCGCGCCATCGCGGGGCTCAAGGTGAGCGAGACGAGCGCCGAGATCACCGTCGCCGTGGCGATGGTGACGGCGAACTGGCGATAGAACTCGCCCGCGATCCCGGCCAGGAAGGCCGTCGGCACGAACACCGCGACCAGCACGAGGGCCATGGCGATCAAGGCGCCGGCGACCTCGTCCATCGCCTTGCGCGCGGCATCCCGCGCGTTGAGCCCGGCGGCCATGTGCCGCTCGACGTTCTCGACGACGACGATCGCGTCATCGACGACGATTCCGATCGCGAGGACCAGCCCGAACAGCGTCAGGTTGTTCAGCGAGAAACCCAACGCCGCCATGATCGCGAACGTGCCCACCAGCGACACGGGGATCGCTGCCAGCGGGATGATCGAGGCGCGCCAGTTCTGGAGGAACATCAGGATGACGAGCACGACCAGCAGCACGGCCTCGAACAGCGTGTCCACGACCGAGTCGATGGACTGCTGCACGAAGACCGTCGGGTTGTAGGCGATCCGGTACTCGAGCCCGTCGGGGAAGTCCTGGCTCAGGCGCCGCAGCGTTTCCTGGGCGGCAGCTTCGGTCTCGAGCGCGTTGGAGCCTGGACGTTGGAAGAGCGCGAGCGCGACCGCAGGCTGACCGCTGAGGGAGCTCTCCATCGCATAGCTCTGGGAGCCCAACTCGATGCGCGCCACCTCGGACAGGCGCACCAACTGGCCGCCCTCCCCCGTCTTGACGACGATCTGCTCGAACTCCTCCGGCGTGCTCAAGCGACCTTGCGCGCGGACGCTCAGCTGGAACGCGCGCTCGGTCTCGATCGGCTCCTGGCCGATGACGCCGGCGGCCACTTGGAGGTTCTGCTCACGCATCGCCGCCAGCACGTCGCCCGCGGTCAGATCCAGCTCGCGCAGCTTCTGGGGATCCAGCCACACGCGCATGCCGTACTGGTCCGCGCCGAACACGCGGATGTCACCGATCCCGTCGATGCGGGCCAGTTCGTCGCGCATGTTCAAGTACGCGTAGTTGCCCATGAACAGCTGGTCGTAGCGCCCGTCGGGCGAGATCAGGTGCGCGACGAGCATCATGTCCGGCGAGTTCTTCTGGGTCGTCACACCGGCCGCGCGCACGATATCGGGCAGCCTCGGTTCGGCCGTCGCCACGCGGTTCGCCACCAGGACCTGAGCCTGGTCGACGTCCGTGCCGAGCTCGAACGTGACCGTCAAGGCCATCTGGCCGTCGGCGGTGGACGAGGACGTCATGTAGAGCATCCCGTCGACGCCGTTGATGGCTTGTTCGAGGGGTGCCGCGACGGTGTCCGCGATGACCTTGGGGCTGGCGCCGGAGTACGACGCCGAGACCTGGATCGTCGGCGGCACGATCTCGGGATACTGCGCGACCGGCAGGCTGCCGTAGGCGACGGCCCCGATCAGGATCGTCAAGATCGACAGCACCGTCGCGAAGATGGGCCGGTCGATGAAGAAGTGAGTGAGCTTCATGGTGAATTGCCGACTGCGCTCAGTGCGCGGTGGGTGCCTCGGGTTCACGGACCTCGACCACGGCTCCGGGGCGGGCGAAGAACAAGCCGGCGGCGATGACACGATCGGTCGGACCCACGCCTTCCTTGATCTCGCGCAGCCCGTCCTCGGTCAGCGTTCCGATGACGACCGGCCGGTACTGAACGACGCTGGCCTCGTCGACGACCAGGACGAAGCGCAGGGTCTGCGTGGTCTGCACGGCCTTGTCGGGCACGAGCAACGCCTCGCGCTCCCCCTCGCCCGTGATGCGGATCCGCGCGAACATGCCGGGGAACAACAGGCTGTCCGGATTCGCGAACCGGGCCCGGGCGCGCATCGTCGCCGTGCCCGCGTCGAACCGGTTGTCGACGAAATCGAGCACGCCTTCGTGCGGGAAGCCTGCTTCGTCGGCGAGCCCGAGCTGCACGGGCGCCTCGTAGTCGCGGGAACTCTGGCGCTTCCCGGCCGCGTTGAGACGCAGGTAGTTCAGCACCAGGTTCTCGTCCGCTTCGAAGCGGGCGTAGATGGGATCCGTCGAGACGATCGTGGTCAGCAGGGTCGACTGCGCGCTCCCGCCGCTGATCAGGTTGCCGACCGAGACGTAGTGGTCGCTGACGCGCCCGGCGATGGGCGCGGTGACCCGGGTGAAGTCGACATCCAATTGGGCGGACGCAACGCGTGCGCGCGCTGCCTGCAAGACGGCTTCCGCCTCGGCCAGAGCGGCGGAACGGGCGTCGACGTCCTCGGCCGCGATGGCGTGGGACTCCAGGAGCTCGCGACCGCGTTCGGCTCGCGACTTGGCCAGGTCGTGCGCGGCCTCCGCCACTTGAACGTCGGCGAGTCGCGCGTCGAGCGTGGCCTGGAAGGGCCGCGGATCGATGACGAACAGGAGCTGCCCCTGCTCGACCTCCTCGCCGTCCTCGAAGTGGATCGAATCCAAGAGCCCCGAAACACGGGCACGCAGATCGACGGACTCGACCGCCTCGAGGCGACCGGTGAACTGGTCCCAATCGAGGATGTTGCGCACGACCGGCTGCACGACTTCGACGACGGGCAGAGGCGGTGTTGCGGCGGTCGTGGGTTCGCTGCAGGCAGCGAGAAGCAGGAAGGACAGGCCGACGAGACTGGAGGATTGCATGGTGGTGGGACCGACGTGGTGGGTCGCGCGAGCGGTTACCAGCGCCCTCCGAGAGAGCGCAACAGTTGAACGGTGTTCAGGAAGGCCTCGCCGCGCAGGCGAGCTTCGGAACGCTGGGCATCGAGCGCGGTGCGCTCGGCGTCCAGGACATCGAGGAAGTCGGCGGTGCCGACCTCGTACTGGGTCATCGAGACGTCGCGAGCGCGCAACGCGGCTTCGACGGCGCGTTGCTGGGCGGCGCTCTGGCTCTCGAGGAAGCGCTGGGTGGCCAGGGCCGACTCGACCTCGGAAAGCGCGATCAGCACGCTGTTCTGGTAGTCCTCGACCACCTCTTCGTAGCGCGCTCGCGACCGATCGAGGTTGGCCTGGTTGCGACCTCCCTGGAAGAGCGGGATGTAGAGCTGCGGTCGGATGGCCCAGGTCTTGGCATCGGTATCGAACAGGTCCGAGGCATCGGTCGCTTGCCAGCCGGCGCTGCCCGTCAAGGAGAGCGACGGATAGAACGCCGCGGTAGCCACGCCGACGCGCGCGTTCTCGGCGGCCAGACGACGCTCGCTGCGACGCAGGTCGGGACGCGCGAGCAGAAGCTCGGAGGGAAGTCCCGGCGGGACCGACGGCGGCTGTCCGGCGAGCGGAGCGCTCTCGACCTGGAAGCCCGTCGCGGTCTCGCCGACCAGGACGGCCAAGGCGTACTGCGCCGTCGTCCGCGCGCGCTGCAAGGCGAACTGGTCGGCTTCGCGGGAAGCCAGCAGGGAGTCGGCGCGTGCGACGTCGAGCTCGCTGACGGCCCCCAGGTCGAAACGCCGACGGATGAGCGCCGCCGACTCGCGGAACGTCTCGACGCTGCGTGCCACGACGCTGAGCTCGAGATCGATGGTTCGCATCGACAAGTAGGTCGACGCCGCCTCGGTCTCGAGAAGCAACAGCAGGGCATCGAAGTCCGCCTCGGCGATGTCCATGTCCGCCTGAGCGGCTTCGATCGAATGCTGGATCCGCCCGAACAGATCGAGTTCCCAACCGAGAGTGAAGGGCAGCGTCGTCGTGTTGGCCGTGCGACCGGCCGTCACTCCGGGGAAGACCTCGAGACGGTCGGAGGTGCGTGCGCGCTGGAACGACGGTTCGACCGCGATCTGCGGCATGCCCTCCGTTCTCGCGGCCCCCACCAGCGCGCGCGCTTGGTTCAGGCGCGCGAGTCCGGCGCGCAGCTCGCGGTTGTTCTCGCGAACGGCAAGGACGAGCGCTTCGAGTGAAGCGTCGTCGAAGGCGCTCCACCAGTCCGCACGCCGCTCCGCCGCTGCACCCTGGGCCTCACCGAAGGCTTCCGGGAGCGGTGACTCCGGCCGTTCGTACGCGGGCCCGACACCTCGGGTGGAGATGCAGGCGGTCGATCCGAGCAAGAGGACCAGCGCGGCCAGGCGGCCGAAGTGACGGGTGTAGTGATTCATGAGCGGGATGAAAGAAGGAGTCCGGCCCCTTCGCGGTATCGACCTGGTTGGTCCGTACAGGTCATTGTGGAGCCATGCCCGGCCCTGCGGCAGAACGCGTCCCTCTTCGATTCGATGAGACGCGAGCGAGCGGATCACTTGGTGGACTCGACGAGTTCCTCCGGGGACCAGGCCATCGAAGCGAAGGCCGGATCGACCGGAGTTGCAGCGACGTGATTCGTGTAGTTCGACATCACCTTGAGCGCCGTTCCGAGGACGACCTCGAGCACCGTGCGCTTGGTGTACCCGGCTGCGATCAAGGCGTCCAGTTCGGACGGGTCCGGCCAACCTCGGCTCTCGTTCACGCGGACGGCGAAGACGCGCAGGGCTTCGAGCTTCGGGTCCGCGATGGGCGCACCGCTGCGCAGGGCCTCGATCACGTCGCTCGGTACGCCGGTCTTCTTGGAGATGGCCGTGTGCGCCGCCATGCAGTAGCCGCATCCGTTGAGACGGTTGTTCACCATCAGCACGACCTGGCGCTCCGTCGGCGTCAGGTCGGTCGTGTCGAAGATCGCGGAGAGTTTCCGGTAGCCCTCGAGCAGGGCCGGGGACTCGGCCATCGCGCCGAACAGGTTCGCCACGAATCCATTCGACTTCAGGGCTTGGTCGAGTTGGGGCTTGGCTTCGGGCGCGGTCTCGGCGGTGTGGATCTGGAATGCGGTCATGGTCCTCGTCTCCTCGGGATGCGGGTGGACCCAGGCTCCCTGGGTCGATCGGCGCGGACTCTCGCCTGTCTTGACTGTACAGTCAACACTAGATCGCCCTCAATTACCGGAAACCAACAACTTCCCCATTCCATGTTCATCTAATAGGATCAGTCAGTCAAGACACGGGTCCATGTCCCGTGCCGCGCCCCAAGAACCGGTAGGCCCAGCAACATGCCCTGGAAGAAGAACTTCGACGTCGAGGAAGCGGTCGAGAGCGCCATGGAGGTGTTCTGGGAGAAGGGCTTCGAATCGACGACCATCACGGACATCACCGAGGCGACGGGGGTCCAACGGCAGAGCCTTTACAACGCCGTCGGAGACAAGCGGAAGATCTTCCTTCGGTCGCTCATGAAGTACGACACGGAGCGCCGACGGAGCACGCTGGCGTCGATCGAATCCCTCGGCACACCGCTCGAGTCGATTCATGCCTTCTTCGCCCGTGCCATCGAGCAATCCACGGACTGTGCGAATTACCGAGGCTGTTTCTTGGTCAACACGGCGCTCCGACTGCAGGACCACGACGACGAGGTGCGCGACCTGGTCTCCGCGGCCCTCGAGGACCTGCGCGCCTTCTTCAAGCGTCTCATCGATCACGGCAAGGTGCGCGGGGAGATCCCCTCGACGGTCGACGCGCCCTCGACGGCCTCCGCCCTGCTCGCCGCCATCTTCGGAATGGGCGTGATGGCGCGAGGTTCTTGCGGCGACGACGTCATTCGCCAAGCGGCGGATCGAGCGCTGTCGCTCCTCGCCTGACCTCCCCCGCCGAGTGGAGGGCGTCGCATCGACCGCGATGTCGTACGCCAAGACGTCTGGCGCAAGACCGGTCGCTCGAGGATCGAAACGGTCAAGATTCCCGGCGCGAACGGGAACGCAGCGGCTCGCGACCTAGCGCGCCTTGGAGATCTTCAACTTCAAGATCTTGGCCTGCTTCTTCACCGACTCTTCGCTACGCGTGAGCGAGGTCGCGATCGCCTTGAGGCTCAGGTCCTTGCCGACCATGAGCCGCAAGTTCGCGACCTCGGTCGGAGTCCAAGCCTGGCGGTGCCGTTCGAACTTCTCGGTCTTCTTTCCCATGTCGTCAGCATACGGAGTCGCACACCACGCGGTGCTCTTGCACGAAGACGTACCGCAGCAAACCCCTTCGCGGGAACCACGCCCCTTCCCCGCGCCCCTCCGGCGGCCGAGAACGACCTTCCGCCGGTGCGCCCTTGCCGCGGTACTGGGACGTGCGAAAACTCCGGTTGGTGTGCGGCACGGTACGGGGCCGGCGGCACCGTACGGCGGCGGCGGAGGCGGCACGGTGCGACGCGACGACTCCGTACGGCCGGAACCCTGGCGAAGTCCCCTCCTGGGCCCTGAGAGCACTTGCGCGACGTCCATCCATTTGATATTTCTAGAATCATGGAAACATCATCTGCCATCGAAGGCCTCGCGGCCCTGGCCCACGAATCGAGGCTTCAGGCGTTTCGACTGCTCGTGCGAGCCGCTCCGAACGGCATCCCGGCGGGAGAGATCGCCAGCCAGCTGGACGTGCCTCCCCCGACGCTCTCGTTCCACCTGGCCCACCTGGTCCGCGCCGGCCTGATCGACTCGCAGCGGGAAGGGCGGTCGGTTCGGTACGCGCTTCGCGTCGACGGCATTCGGGAACTCGTGGGCTTCCTCACCGAGGACTGCTGCCAAGGGCGGCCGGAACTGTGCGCACCGGAAGGCGCGCTCGCCCAGGACTGCGAGGGGTGCGACGCATGAAGCGCATCCTCTTCCTCTGCACCAGGAACGCGTGCCGCAGCCAGATGGCCGAGGGCTGGGCGAGGTCCATCATCGGCACGCGGTTCGAGGTGGCCTCCGCGGGCTCGGAGCCGGCGAGCGTGAACCCGCACGCGATCGAGGTCATGGCCGAGGTCGGCATCGACATCTCGGCCCATCGATCCAAGTCGGTCGAGGACTTCCGTGATGTCCAGATCGATCACGTCTACACGCTCTGCGGCGATGCCGCCGACCGCTGCCCGCTCTGGTCGGGAGCCGCGACCGTTCAGCATCGTGGCTTCGACGATCCTCCCGAACTCGCCCGCCTCGAACGAACACCCGAAGGCGTGCTGCAGCACTACCGACGCGTGCGCGACGAGATCGGCGACTGGGTCAAGACTCTCTCGAAGGAGCTGGTGTCCCATGGTTGAGGCCACCCCGAATCGGAAGATGCATGGGTTCGAGCGCCTGTTGACGCTGTGGGTCTTCCTCTGCATGGGCGCGGGAATCCTGCTCGGCCGCGTGGCTCCGGGATTCGCGCGCACCTTGGACGGCATCTCCATCGACATCGATGGCGCGCCCGTCGTCTCGATCCCGATCGCGATCTGCCTCTTCTTCATGATGTACCCGATCATGGTGAAGATCGACTTCACGGAAGTCGTCGCTGCAGGCAAGAGCACCCGGCCGGTCCTGTTGACCCTGATCGTGAACTGGTGCATCAAGCCGTTCACGATGCTGGCCATCTCGAGCGTCTTCCTGGGCACGATCTTCCTGCAGTACATCGGGCCCGAGGCGACCGATCTGGTGAAGCTCCCGTTCGGCCTCGACCTGCCGGTGGGCGCGACGTACGGCGCCGGAACGGTCGTCCTGCACGAGGGCGTCAAGCTGATGGAGATTCCGCTCTGGCGGAGCTACCTGGCCGGGTGCATCCTCCTCGGC
The DNA here is from genome assembly GCA_029259575.1 of Planctomycetota bacterium. Classification (GTDB taxonomy): domain Bacteria; phylum Planctomycetota; class UBA1135; order UBA1135; genus JAJDEX01. The sequence continues at coordinate 9,261 of JAJDEX010000199.1, forward strand.
GTGGCGCCGTGCACCGCGATGGTGCTGGTTTGGGGC
>JAJDEX010000200.1 GCA_029259575.1 Planctomycetota bacterium
CGGTGGACGACTTGTTGGCGGGCCCACCGCCGCCCGACTTGCCGCGCTTCTTGTCGCGCGGCGGGCCGCTGCCCAACATGATCGCGATCGGGCGCGTCGTCTCGTTCGAGGCCAGCGTGATCTGCAGCGCAGCGGTCAACGGCACGGCCAGGAAGCCGCCGACGACGCCCCACAAGCCGGCCCAGACGACGACCGAGATGACGACGACCAACGGCGACAGGTTGAGCTCGCGACCCAGGATGCGCGGCTCGATGAACGAGCCCAACGTCAGGTTGACGGCCAGGTAGGTGGCCAGCACGACGATGGCTTTGGTGGGATCGCTGTCGATGGCCAGCGCGGTCACGGTGGGGGGGAGGCTGGCGATGATGCTGCCGAACGTCGGGATGTAGTTCAGCAGGAACGTCAGGAACCCGAACAGCAGCGCGTACGGGATCTCGAGCGTGACCAGCACCAAGTAGCACAGGGCGCCGGTCAGGAACGACACCACCGTCTTCACGCCCAGGTAGCGCTGGATCCCGCGACCGATGCGGTCGAGGATCTCGGCCGCGTCCCCCTGGTGATCGCCGGCGATGGCCAGGATCTTGCGCCGGAAGATCGCCTGCTCGGCGAAGATGAACACCATGTAGATCAGGACGAGCAGCAGCGTCTTGACGAAGTCGACGCCAGACAGCGCGATGCCCTCGGCGATCTCGGCCGGGTCCATGCCGCGCAGGATCTTGATCAGGTAGCCCTTGCCGTCCTTGGGGATGCGTTCGGACTCCTTGATGCGCCGGCAGAAGTCCTCGACGATGCTGGTCCAGCCGGTCGTGGCCTCGAGCTCCTTGCCCGTCAGCTCTTCGTCCTCGTCCTTCTCCTCCTCGACCGGTGCGTCCTCGGAGGAGCCGTCGGGATTCGGAGTCTCATCGGTGTCGCCCGCGGTGGGATCCGGCTCTTGATCCTGGTTCGTGTCCGCGTCGGAACCGGAATCGTCGCTCGGGTCGAAGATCGGTTCGGAGCCGAATTCGCCAGCCTCGATAGGAATCACGAGTTCGCCGTCGATCGGAATTCCCGCGTCGTCGACGACCGCGACCTCACCCGTGTTCGTCAGGAACTGGGTGATGTTCTGCTGGATCATCATCCCGACCTGGAAGAGCACCAGGAACAGGACCGTCGTCAGCGCCAGAACCGTCAACGCGGGCGGGATCCCGCGCCGGGCCAGCATCAACACGACCGGCCGCAGCATCGAGGCCATCAGGAGCGCGATGACGATCGGTTGAATGATCCCCGCCCCGACATGAAGCACCCAGCCCAGAAGGACCGTGGCGATCAGGCCCAGGAGGAGCAGGAATGCGCGGTTGGGGCGTGTGGCGGCCATCTCCCAGAGGGTACGCGCAGTCGGCCCCCGGCGACATCCCCCGTGCCCCGGACTCGATGTTAGGTTGAAGTGACGCGGCGCTCCTCCAGCCCCCTCTCCCATGATTCGGACCTTGATCCTTCTGTTCCTGTTCCCAGGATTCACGACGTCGGCCCGAGCTCAGGACGACTCCCCGCAGCCGAACGAGTCCGACCTGGGCGAGGTCGTCGAGGCCGCGGTGCCGGCTCCCGCTCGAACGGCTGAACGGGCTGAATTGAAGGAGCTGCTGAAGGCTCACAAGGCGGCGACCAAGTCCAAGGACGGAGCCATCATCGCCGCGGCCCTCGAAGCCCTGGTCACCTTGGACAACCCTGACGTCCTGAAGCCGGCCAAGGCCGCGTTCTCGTACAAGCTGTCCAAGGTGGATCAGAAGTGGGCGGCCGACGAGGCCTTGGCGACCGGCTTCGAGGGGGACGAGGTCGAGATCGAGCGTTTGCTGCACGAACGTCGCGCCGTGATCGAGGTCGCGGCCACGCACGTGCTGGCCTATCAACCGATCCAGAAGGCCGGACCGATCCTGGTCGGTGCGTTCGAGGACAACGACCTGCGCACGCATCGCCCCTTGACGGCCAAGGCGATCCTCGAGGTGTTCGCGCGCTTCCAGTACGTCGAAGCGACCGACAGCGTCGTGCGCGAGCTGAACGAACTGCGCTCGCCCGAGATGGCGCGCAGCTGCATCGCATTCCTGGTGAACATCGACACGAAGAGCGAGAAGGCATTCCTGGCGCTCTGCGATCTTCTGGCCGGCCCGGCGCCCGCCAACGTCGACGATCCGACCAACCCGCCGGCCGCCTACTGGGAGGCACGTTGGCGCACCTGGACTCCGCTGCGTCGGGACGTGCAAGCCGCGCTGCGCAAGCTGACCGGCCGTGACTGGAAAGCGGACGCGGGCACGCGAATCGGCGAGGCGGATGCCGCGCGCAAGTGGGTCCGGGACAACGCCAAGAAGCTCGGGCTCAAATGACCTTGCGCACGATCGCGGCCGGTTTCGTGGCCGCCCTGCTCTGGTGCGCGTTCGCGCCCACGGCCTTCGCGCGTTCCGTCGACGAGCTGGCCGACCTGGTGGCGACCGTCCGTAACGAGGGAGATTCCGTCGATCCCGCCGTGTTCGAAGCGATCGCGAACCTCGACACGCCCGAAGCGGTCACCGCGTTGATCCAGGCGACCGGGACGTTGAAGAGCGCCCGCCGTCGCGACCAGGCCTACTTCGCCGCCCGCCTGTTCCACGACGCAGCCGCCTCGGAACGCGCGCGAGCTTGGTTGCAGGACGAGGCGTTGCGTGCCAAGGACGAGTTCCGTTCCGGTGCGATCACCGCGTTGCTCGAGATCGGCGAGGCTGCGATCCTCGAACTCGGCCACGTGTTGTCGAACTCCGCCGATGCACGCGCGCGCACACGCATCGCCACGCCGCTGGCACCGTTCCTGATGTTCCGTGGCGACGACGCCGGCCTCGAGCTGGCCCTGCGCCTTGCAGCGTTCGACGCACCGACCCGGGTTGCGTACTTGGGCCTGACCTCCGATCAGGACGACGGATTCGACGCGTTGTCCCACCACGCCGTGATGTTGCGCGTCATCGGATCCGTGATGGACGCCGGTCGGACTCCTGCGATCGAGCGCTTCGCGGTCGACCGAACGATGCCCCGTCGCGCTCGCTTGATCCTGCTCGGGTTGTTGGTGCGCACGGGGACCAGTTCGGTGCTGGGCGAGGTCCTGGCCGATCCGGACCCGTCGATCGTGCTCGCCGCCCTGTCCCGTTTGGCGAACGACGGCGAACTGGCCGCTCACCTCGATCGCCTCGGCAAGCTCCAGGACCACGCGGATGCTTCCGTGCGTCGCCAGGCGATCCTTTGCGAGAACCACCTGCGCTCCGACGAGGTCGAGTGGCGCGATGAGTTGGTCAAGCTCGCCAAGAGCAAGGACCAGGCCAAGCGCATGGCCGCCGCGGTCGCCCTGGCGACGAACGGCGATCCGCGCGCGCTCGACAAGCTGCACAACCTGCTCAAGGACAAGGAATGGTCCGTCCGCGCCGAGGCGTACCGCGCGACCGTGGCCGCACGTCGCATCGAGAGCGTGCCCTTGCTGATCGGTCGCATGGACAAGGAGGAGGGCCGCCTCGTCGATGACGTCCACGACGCGCTGCGCTTGCTCACGGGTCTGGACCATGGTCGCTCCGCCAAGCGCTGGAAGGACTGGTGGCGCGCCGAGTCGAAGACCTTCGTGCTGCCCGAGCGCATGTATGCGGAGACCGCCGAGTTCGAGCGTCGCGAATCCGTCACACCCAACCAGTACAAGCCCGGCGACTTCTACGGCATCCCGGTGACCAGCCGCGCCATCTGCTTCGTGCTCGACATCTCGGGCTCGATGGAGGAGCCCGCCAAGGTCAAGGCCGGTGTCTCGCGCGGCGGTTCCGGCGCGGGTCCGACCAAGCTCGACGTCGCCAAGGACCAACTCAGCCGCGTCCTCGCCAAGTTGCCCGAGGGCATCCTCTACGAGATGGTCTTCTTCGGGTCCGGCGTCGAGGTCGAGGGCGACGGCCTGCGCAAGATGGCCAAACGCGCCCGCGCCGAGTCGATCCGCTACGTGCGCGGTCGCCAGGCGATGGGGGCGACCGCGATCTACGACGGCCTCAAGCGCGCGTTCGAGGACCCCGACGTCGACACGATCTACCTGATGTCCGACGGCGCCCCGACCATGGGCGAGATCAACGACGAGGCCGAGATCCGCGCCGAGGTCGCGCGCTGGAACGCCGCGCGCCACATCCGCATCCATTGCATCTCGGTCGACCGCGACTCCGAGATGATGCGCGGACTCTCCCAGGACTCGGGCGGCCGCTACGTGCACATCAAGTGATGGCGGGTTGGGGGCCACGGAGCCTCCGGCCATGTTCATGGCTCGCTGAAACATACCGAGCGACTGGATCTGTATATTTCTGTGCCTGTACTATGGATCTGCGTCCTCAGGTATGGTGTAGGCAGAGAGATGTATGACTCCGCACCATCCCGATTCAGCCGGTCGCGCCGGCCGCTACAGGCAGCAACCAACCGGATACAGGGCCTTCCTACCGGCTCCTTTGCCACCGGACCCGCCGATCCGACTCGAGGGCCAGCTCCAGGTTCTCCTGTCCCAGACCGATCGGGCTCTCGGGCGGCTCGACGGTTCCGTACAGGCGCTTCCGAATCCGGAGCTCTTCGTCTTCATGTATGTCCGCAAGGAGGCCGTCCTCTCGAGCCAGATCGAGGGTGCGCAGAGCTCCCTTCAGGACTTGCTGGCAGCCGAAGCAGACCTGTTCGGAGACACGGCTCGACCGAACGACGTTCATGAGGTGGTCAACTACGTCCGAGCCATGAAGCATGGATTGGCTCGCCTCGAGGACCTTCCCGTTTCCATTCGCCTCATCCGGGAGATTCATGAGTGCCTGCTCGAAGGTGCGCGCGGAAGTCATCTGACTCCAGGGGAGACCCGGCGTACTCAGAACTGGATCGGACCCGCAGGTTGTGGGCTGACGGACGCGAACTTCATTCCACCGCCGCCCGATGACGTCCCGGAAGCGCTAGGGCAACTCGAGAGATTCCTGCACGAAGCTGACGATCTTCCGACCGTGATCAAGGTCGGCATGGCTCATGCGCAGTTCGAGACCATCCACCCGTTCCTGGATGGCAACGGGCGAGTTGGAAGACTCTTGATCACTTTCCTCCTGACGGAGAGCGGACTCCTCGGCAAGCCGGTCCTGTATCTCTCTCACTACTTCAAGAGGCGACGGGCTGAGTATTACGAACGACTCCAAGCCGTCCGCGACGAAGGGGATTGGGAGTCGTGGTTGGCCTTCTTCCTGCAAGGTGTGATCGAGGTCAGCGCGGAGGCGACGGAGACAGCCCGCAGGATCCTCGAAATGCGAGAACGGCACCGCTTCCAGATCACGGATGAGCTCGGGCGCGTCGCGGGCAACGGGCACAAGGCCCTGGAGTCTCTCTTCGATCGCCCCATCGTCTCCGTCGAGGACATTCGCAAAGTCACGGGGACGACCTACCCGGCGGCCAACAACCTCGTGGCCCGCATGTCGGATCTCGGGATACTGACCGAAATCACCGGCTACTCACGTAATCGCCGCTTTCATTACGCGCCCTATGTGCGCCTGTTCCTCGATGAGGATTGGAAATCGGGTTCTTGAGCGCGTGGTGCTGCCATCCCGCTTCCGGTGCCTGTCGACCTGAATCTGGGCGATCCGGGTAGGCTAGCTGGCCGAGGACCCGGTCGGCACGTACGTGTACGCCCAGGGACGATACTGAAATGCTGAACCACACACCTTTCGTAGTGCTGCTCTGGGTCGCGACCTTCTTCGCCACGCCGACCAACGACGTCGTCGAACACTTCCCCAGCGGTGAAGTGCAGCGCGAGTACCAGACCAACGCTGACGGCGAACGCGATGGGTCCTTCGGCGACTAGGCGCACGTCGGCAGCAACTAGGTCAAAGCGCAGAACGCCAACGGCGAGTTCCACGGTCGCGAGCAGCGGTTCCAGCCGGATGGGAAGAAGATCCTCGTCGCCACCTGGAAGCGCGGTGTCCTCGACGGTCGCCACGAGACCTTCCACGCCAACGGCAAGAAGGCGATCACCTGTGGCTACCGGAACGGCGAGTTGGCTGGCAAGTACACGCGTTCGAGCGAGGACGGTTCCTGGGTGATGAACGCGGTCTACAATGCCGGGAAGCTCAACGGGAACCTCAAGGTCAGGGACGACGGCAAGGTGGTCGCGCAGCAGGTTTGGAAGAATGGCGAGCTCCTGAATTTCGATGGAATCGTCCCGTTCCCGAGAAGCTCCCCGGATCTGATTGCCGAACTGGTTCGTGCTCAGCACCAGCCCGTCACCGGCGACGACTCGGAGCAGGAACGCGTGCTGGCACTCCATCGCCTGCAGACGTATCGCGCGCTCTGCGGGTTGAACTGGCAGGGCATGACGCTGGTCCCCGAATGGAACGAGTGCTGTGCCGCTGCCGCCGAGCTCTGCCGACGATTGGGGCGCCTCTCGCACACGCCGGAGCGACTGCCGGACACCGACGAGGAGCTGTACAACCAAGGCTATCGCGGCGCGAGCTCCAGCAATCTGTCGATGGGCACCTCGCTCCCGGGCTCCATCGATTCCTACATGGACGATTCGGATCCATCGAACGTGGACCGCGTGGGGCATCGTCGATGGTGCATCAACCCCACGATGCTGAAGACGGGTTTCGGTCGATCGGGCGGGTTCTCCGCGATGTGGTCCTTCGATACGAGCGGCAAGCCGATCCAGGGCATGGACGCGGTGATGTTCCCGCCCGCCGGCTTCGTCCCGACCCAGATGTTCGGCTCGCACTACGCTTGGAGCATCACGCCACTGAAGGGCTCGCTGCCCAAGGTCGATTCGATCTCGGTCACGATGCAGAAGCTCGGCGAGCTCTATCTGCCGGATGGTGACCCCGTACCGGTCGAGTCCGTCATGGTCGACCCTGGATCCTACGGCGCCGGCCCCACGCTGATCTTCGAGCCCCAGGGCATCGTGGTGGGTGCTGGCAACGCCTATCGCTGCCGTGTCAGTTACGACGGGGGAAGGTCGTACGCCTTCGACTACGTCGTCGC
>JAJDEX010000003.1 GCA_029259575.1 Planctomycetota bacterium
GAACGGCGACGGCGCGCTCGACATCGTCAAGAACACCGGCGTGGGTCAGACCTCCGGCAGCGCGCGCGTCGACATCAGCTACAACAACCCCAGCAACGAGGGCTTCTTCAACTTCCTGCAGACCGCCTTGCAGACCACGCCGTACCACGTGGACACGGGTGACCTGAACCAGGACGGCCTGCTGGACTTCGCGGCGTCCGACGACGGCGCGGACCGCTACTTGATCAACCAGGGCAACGACGGCCTCGGCCGCGTCAACTGGAGCGCTCCCCAGACGTTCAACACCGACGACGGGTTCGGCAGCAACGTGATCATCGCGGACCTCGACAACGACAACTGGCCCGAGATCCTGATCTGCGACGTCGACGTCGACATTCCCGGGTTCGGGCGCCGGCTGCACATCTTCCACAACCGCGGCGGCGCGGTCGGGGGCATCCCGGACATGCACGAGGAGTCGGGCAATGGTTTCCGTGCCGTGACCGGCATGACCACCAGCGACATGGGCGCTACGCACGACGTCGCGGTCTTCGACCTCGACAACGACGGCGACATGGACATGGTCATCGCTCGCAACGCGGGCACTCAGGTCTGGATCAACCAGCTGATCAGCGGGCCCGGTCCGGTGCACGCCAACGACACCTGCGCCACGCCCGCTGCCATCGTGGGAGAGGGCTCGTTCGCTTGGAACCAGACGGACGCAACGTCCTCGAGCTTCAACGGCGGCTCCAGCACCTGCGCCTCGGCTCAGGGCAACGCCGCTCCCTACCTGGACGTCTTCTTCCAGTGGGCGGCCACCGCCGATGGGGATTACACCATCGACGTCTGCGGCTCAGCGCTGGACACGGACCTCAACATCCACGAAGGCGTGAGCTGTCTGGCCACCTGCTCGCAGAACAACGACAACTTCTGCGGAACGTCCAGCGGCTTCGTCGTCACGGGCGTCACGACCGGAGACCCGTATCTGATCCAGATCGGCAACTGGGGCTCCGCCTCGAACGAGGGCAGCGGCTCGGTGAACATCTCGCTCAACGTCATTCCGCCGCCGGCGAACGACACGTGCTTCACCCCCACCACCATCGGTGGAGAAGGCACGTTCGCGTACGACACCTCGAACGCGACGACGACGGGCTTCAACGGGAGCGGCGCTTGCTCGACCGCGATCGGCCAGGACGTCTTCTATCAGTGGACCGCGAGCGCCGATGGGGACTACACCATCGACACCTGCGCCTCCGGGTACGACACGTTCCTCGCCGCGCACTCCGGTGTCGGGTGTGGAGCGACCTGCATCGCTTCGGATGACGACACGTGCGGCGACCAGAGTCAGATCGTGGTCACGGGCGTGCTCGGCGGGGACACGATCCTGGTCCAGATCGGAGGCTTCCAGGCCAACGAGGGCCCGGGCACGCTGACCATCACCAAGAACATCGTTCCTCCGCCCAGCAACAACACGTGCACCGGCGCGATCGCCATCAGTGGTGAAGGCACCACTCCCTTCGACACCTCGAACGCGACCAGCTCGGCCTTCACCGGCGGGACGTGCACCAGTTCGATCGGGCAGGACGTGTTCTACGTCTGGACCGCCAATGTCTCGGGCGACTACGTCGTCGACACCTGCGGTTCGAGCTTCGACACGATGCTCAGCGTCCACAACGGTGGAGACTGCTTCGCGTCCTGTGTCGGCAGCAACGACGACAGTTGCAACGATCAGAGCTCGGTCCCCATCGTCGGCATTTCCGCGGGTCAGCAGATGCTGATTCAGATCGGCGGCGAGGGAGCCGCCTTCGGCTCCGGTGTGTTGAACATCACGCTCAGCATTCCGCCCCCCAGCAACGACACGTGCGCCACCCCCGACCCGATCTCGGGGGAGGCCTCGATCCTGTGGGACAACACGAACGCCACGACGACGGGCTTCGACGGCGGCAACTCGGCTGTGTGCATGAGCTCGTCCAACAGTGAGTTCTCCACGCTCGGCCCGGCGCAGCACGACCTCTTCTGGGTCTTCACCGCACCGTGCGATGGCGATTGGTTGATCGACACGGAAGGCACGTCGGGTGCTGGCGACACGCGCCTCAGCATTCACGCCGGGGCCGACTGCTCGGCCACCTGCTTGCAGTCGAACGACAATGGCGGCACCGGCAACCTGTCCGCATCGCTCATCACGGGTGTGCAGGAGGGCGACCAGTACCTCCTGCAAGCGGGGACCTGGGCCACGTCGACGGCGAACGGAACGGGCATGCTGAACGTCAGCCGCATGGGCGGCGCCTGTCCGGTGAGCACGATCACGATCGGTTGCGATCCGGCCTCGCCCCATTTCGGAGGGAACAGCGCCAAGCTGGACACCAGTTACTTCGGCAGCGGTGTGCAGAGCGACCTGCACCTCGAATGCACCGATGGACCGGCGGGCCAGTTCGGCTTCTTCCTGATGTCGGGCGACGGATCCTTCAGCTTGAACGTCTTCAACGGCGTCCTGTGCCTCGGCTCGCCCTCGGGTCGTTACACCGGTAACGTCGCGACGAACCAGGGCAATCCGCAGCTCAACTCCATCGGCCAGTTCGATGGCTCGGGCGTGCTGCAGAACCTGGCGAGCTCCTCGACGATCGGCAGCGGTTACGACGTTCCGTTGCAGTTGCCGCTGACGCCGGCCGGACAGTCCATCACGCTTGGATCCACCTGGTACTTCCAGTGCTGGTTCCGCGACACCGTGGTGACTCCCGGGGACTCGGCGAACTTCTCCAACATGGTGATCGCCACCTTCAACTGATCCTTCGGTCGGCACGCGCTGGCCAGGAACCGGGAACGGACGACCCTCCGTTCCACATCGATGCGGGGCGCCGTTCTCCTTGGGGAGGCGGCGCCCCGCTTCGTTTGGGGGGGCGCCAGGACGTCGCCGGACATTCCCGCAATCCGGGGCGATCGGGGCGGCGTCACACCTGTTCTGGGCCTCGCTGTGGACGGAACGGTCCAGCGTCCGAGGCAGAAGGTCTGGCTCCCACGGCCCGAACGTGGTTCGATGGTCCTAGGCCTGCATTTGCCCTAAGACCCCGCCCCTCTCCAGGAATCACGATGCGCAGACTTCCGCTTCGGCTCACGACGAGCCTCCCGATCGCCTTGGCCCTCACGGCCGGCGCTTCCGCCCAGAACAACATCTCGTGGCTGACCATGCACGAGGACAACACCAAGGTCCCCGCCGGATCGCTCGGCGCGACGGACCCGCTGGAGAAGGACTACGACTGGGGCGACCTGGACCAGGACGGTTACACCGACCTCGTCGTGGCGCGCAAGGTCGGCTGGACCGGTGGTGGCCCCGCCCCCAACGTTCTGATGATGAACGAAGCGGGGACGTTGGTCGACCGCACGGCCCTGTACGCCTCGGCCTCGGACGTCCCCGGTGACCAGGGTTTCCTGGAGCACACCAACGACCGAGACATCGAGATCGTCGACGTCGATGGTGATGGTTGGCTGGACGTCGTCACGTGCACCGCCATCACGCTCAACCTGCCCAAGCACTTGTCGCACCCGCGCGTGTACATGAACCTGGGTCTCGACGGATCCGCCAACTGGCTGGGTCTCGAGTACCAGGATGCACGCTTCCCGGACCTCGGCAACACCCCCTTCTTCTGCGGGGTCGGCTCGGGGGACGTCACGGGGGACGGCTCGCCCGAACTCTACTTCGCCCACTACATCGCGGCCGGCGCCTTCGGCCAGGACGATCGCCTGATGATCAACGACGGTGCGGGCAACTTCACCGACGAGACGTTCTCGCGCTTGACGGCTCCGATGCTCAGCTCGGGGTTCGGCACGTCGGCCTACATCGTCGACATGAACAACGACGGCGTGAACGACGTGCTGCGTGACTTCTCGGGACCGACGACGATCGCGTACAACGACCCGAACAACGAAGGCTTCTTCGACATCCTGCAGACGGCGTACAACGGTGCTGCGTATCACGTCAACCACGGCGACCTGAACCAGGACGGCCTGCAGGACATGATCTTCAGCGACGACGCCACGGATACGTACCTGATCAACCAGGGCAACGACGCCCTCGGTCGCGTCATCTGGAGCACGGACAACTTCTTCGCTGCCGACGGCGGGTTCGCCGGCAACAACTTGATCGTGGACATGAACGGGGACGGCTGGAACGAGGCCCTCGTCACCGATGTCGACGTCGACATCTCCGGCTGCTTCGGCCGCATGTTCATCCACCACAACCGTGGCGGAGTCCCTGGCGGGATCCCGAGCATGAGGGAAGAGGTCGGCAGCGGCTTCACCGGCATCACCGGCATCCTCAGTTCCGACCTGAGCGGGTCGCACGACGTGGCGGTCTTCGACCTCGACAACGACGGCGACATGGACATGATCCTGGGCCGCTGCAACACCACCGACGTGTGGATCAACGACTCGACATCCGGCCAGGCCAACAACTACTGCGGCCCGGCAGTTCCGAACTCGAACGCCACGAGCGCCAAGATGGGCTACACCGGCAGCCTCGACGCCAGCCTGAACGCCTTCTCGCTCGTCGCGACCGACATGCCGACGAACCAGTTCGGCTTCTTCCTGATCTCCGCGACCCAAGGCAGCGCGTTCCCCGCTTCGGTCAGCCAGGGCAAGCTGTGCCTCGGCGGAACGATCGCGCGCTTCAACGCGCAGATCGTGAACTCGGGTGCGACCGGCTCCTTCACCGTGCCGATCGACACGGCGATGTTGCCGAACCCGCTCAGTCAGCCGATCCTCGCTGGCCAGACGTGGAACTTCACGGCTTGGTTCCGTGACAACAACCCGACGCCGACCAGCAACTTCACGGACGGCATCGAGATCCTGTTCCACTAGGAAACGGACCTCCACGACAAGAACAGGCGCCAGCCTCCGCGAGGAGACTGGCGCCTGTTGTCGTTCAGGTCGAACCGGGATCAGGCGATCGAAGACACCATCAGGTCGGTCAACAACTTGGTGAAGCGCGACGTGTCGACGGGTGCGCCGCCCTCACGCAGCAAGGCCTGGCCGAAGAGCAGTTCGGCGTAGTCGCCGATGCGCGGAGAGTTCGCATCCACGCCGTGCAGGCGCTTCAGGCCCTCGACCAACGGATGGTCGGGGTTCACTTCGAGCACGCGCTTCTGGGACGGAACGTCCTGGCCGGAGCGCTTGAGCAAACGCTCCATGTGGCCCGACATGCCACCCGCGCCCGCGACGAGCGCAGCGGGGCTGTCGGTCAGGCGGCCGCTGAAGCGTACGGATTCGACGTGTTCCTCGAGGGACTTGCCCAGGGCGCTGAGCAGGTCCTTGCAGGTTTCCTCGCGATCGGCGCGCTCCTTCTTGGTGTCCTCGTCGTCCAGGTCGACGTCGCCGCGATCGATGCTCTGCACGGGCTTGTCGGAGTACGTCTGCAGACGTTGCAGCATCCACTCGTCCAC
>JAJDEX010000021.1 GCA_029259575.1 Planctomycetota bacterium
CCACGTCGGCGGGATCGAGGAAGTCGCGCCCAAGTCGTCACGACTGGTCCCGCCCGGCGACGCACCCGCGTTGGCGCGCGCCTTGACCAGCTTGATCCTCGAAGCCCCGAACCGCGGCGCGAGCGTGCCGTTGCCGCTGGGTTACACCGCACACCTCGAGACGGTCGAACGCCTCTACTCCGGCCGCGAAGCGCTGCGCTACGCGGTGGGTGGCTGAAGCGGAGCAGGTTTCGGCGAAACCTGTAGGCTAGGACGATGCCCTCCTCGCTTTGGATCTCCCTCCCCCTGTCGGCGTTGTTTCTGAGTGCCCTGGCTTTCGGCCAAGCCGATGATTGTTCGGCGCCGACGCCGATCACCGGTCTGGGTCTTTGGCCATTCGACAATACCGCGATGACCGATTCCGGTTGGTGTCCTGGTGGAGTCTGCAGTTGCAACGACAGTGGCTTTCACCAGATCCACGACATCTTCTACGTGTGGACCGCGCCGTCGGACGGGAATTTTCAGTTCGTGACAGAGGACAACGAGCGCGATTGGTTCCTCGGGAGTTCAGCGCGTATTCAGGTGTCGGCCGGCACGGACTGTTCCGCAGTGTGCCTGACGACCGGGTCCCCCTTGGCGGATACGAGTACGGGCCCAGGTGGCGCGGGACACTGGCTCTTTTGGAATGCACTGATCTTCGACGTGCAAGCAGGGGATGAATTCCTTCTTCGCATAGCCACGACCGACAATCCGTCCTTGGATGATGCGTTCGATGGAACACCTAACGGTACGTTGGAGATCTTCGCGATCGATCCAGCACCCGCGAACGATGATTGCTCGGCTCCAACGCCGATCGCAGGTGTCGGTACCTTTCCCTGGGACACGACTGCGCCAGCCATCACGACATCGGGATTTAGTGGCGGTTCACTGTGTATCTCCCAAACTTGCTGGTACGACCAGACCTATGCGGAGAAGGACTTGTTCTTCACTTGGGCGGCACCCTGTGATGGGACGTATCGGTTCAAAGACACCGGTGGCAACGCACCACAGTCCATTCGGATGATGGTCCATGAAGGTGCTGACTGCAGTGCAACCTGCATTGGCGGATACGTGGTGGGCTGCCTTATTAATTCTGTCGTACATATCGACGTGCACGTGGTAGCAGGGCAGGAGCTCCTGATTCAGGTTGGAGGTCAGGGGTATCCAGCCGGTTGGACTGGCGCGTCCGAACTGACGATCGAGGCCGTGGACACGGCCTGCTCTCCATCGATCTCCTGTCCGCAGGTGTTCCCGAACTCGGCAGGGGACTACGTCACACTTCGCAACAGTCACGACTATGGCAGCGGGCTGCGGTTGGTGGCGGACGGAGGACCTCCAGGCCGATGGGGCATGTTCTTGGCCTCGGACGCGACAGCCGGAATGCAAGTCGTCCGCAGTGGTTTGCTGTGCCTAAGCGGTGATATCCTTCGCTATTCGCCTCGCAATGCGGCGCTGGCCAACCGACCCGAATTCGATTCCTTGGGTGCATTCGATGATGCCGGCAAGTTTCAACACTTCGGGTCACCTGGGTTGGGCGCCTATCCCGTGCCGAACGACTTGCCGACACAGTTCGATCTAGCGATCGCTCCTGGCTCGACCTGGGCCTTCCAGCTTTGGTATCGAGACGAGACCCTGAATGGATCGCCCACCGCGAACCTGTCGGACGCCGCGATCGTGACGTTCCCCTGAGCGCTGGCTCAGTCCTCGAACTCGCGGATGCGGATCGAGCGGAACTCGACCAGGTCGCCGTGGTCCTGCAGCACGATGTGGCCGGTCTTGCGCAGGCCGTAGTCGGGCATCGAGGCGAACTTGGACTTGGAGACCAGGACCGTCCAATCGTCGTCCCAGAGCGTGTAGTCGACCACCTTCTGGCCGTTGAGCCAGTGCTCGACGTGGTCGTCGCGGACGATCAATCGAATCGAGTTCCACTGACCGGCGGGGCGTGACGCGTCCACGGTGGGGGCGTGCAGCGCGTAGTTCGCGCCGGCGCTGGTCATCGGGTTCTGACCGTCGGGGTGACGTGCGTTGTCCAGGATCTGCATCTCGGGCGCCGTCTCCCAGGGATTGGTGTGGTCCTCGGTCGAGTGGTACATGATCCCCGAGTTGCCGCCTTGACTGACGCGCCAGTCGAGGCGCAGTTCGAACGAAGCGAACTGGTCCTTCGTGGCGATGTCCCCGCCCTCACCGCCGGGCAGGAAGCGCAGGAGGCCGTTCTCGTTGCGCCACGAGCTGGGGACGTTGTCCTTGCGGAAGCCCTTCCAGGCATCCAGGTTCGAGCCGTCGAAGAGCATGCGGAAGCCCGTGCTCTCCTCTTCGGGCGTGAGGCCCACCGCCGCCGAACCCTGCGGTGCTTCGCGCACGTCGCCGGTCTCGATCGACATGCGGTTCAACGTGTACCAGGCCTCGGTGGACCAGAGCTCACGGCCCGCCTCACTCGTGAACGGACCGGTCAGGTGCACGTGCACGACGTGGTCCGGCTTCAGGTCCGCGAGTTCCAGGAACACGCGCGTGCGATCCTCGGAAACCGTCGCCGAGAGCACCGGCTGTTCGGCCTCGTCGACCTTGGGACCGCCGTAGTCGATCGTCGAGACGTAGCGCCATTGCATGATGCGATAGTCGATCGGATCCCAGCCCAGGCCCTCGGTCAGCGGCTCGGTGAACTGCACCTCGAGGCCGTTCGACTTGGCGCGCACGGCGAGCATCTCGAACACGGGCGCGCCGTTGAATGAGAGGCGCTGCAGGCCGAACCGCGACTTGCCCTCTTGCCCCCAGTTGCCGGTCGAACCGATGCCGCCGACGTACAGCGCTCCATCGGGACCCCAGACGGCGCGGTTGATGCCGGCCTCGAGGCCTTGGGTGAAGCGAAACACCGCGCCTTGACGCACGCCACCGACGGTCTCGACGAACACGCGCTTCAAGCCACCATGCGTGATCTCGGTGTGCAGTTGTTGACCGGCGTAAGGGCCGTCGGGCATCGGCACGATCTCGCCGGGGGAGTTGCCGATCTCGCCCTGCGGCAACCACACGACGGGAGGGTCGACGACCTGGCCCTCGGTGCCCTCAGGGTCGACGGAGCGGAAGCCGTAGAACGCGCCGGGCTTCAGGTGCAGGATCTTGGACGAGGGCAACCAGTCGCCCTGATTGTCGGCGATATAGATCTCGCCGTCCGCACCGAATCCGATGCCGTTCGGTGTGCGCAGGCCCGACGCGATCAGGTCGTACGAACCGTCCATCGCGATGCGCACGACGTGGCCGCGGTCGGCCAATTGCGGGGACGGCGAAGAGCCGCCTGCGATGATCGCGGCGGCTAGAGTTCCGTAGAAGAAGCCGTCATGGTGCACCAGCCCGAACGCGAATTCGTGGAAGTTGGCGGACACGAGCCAGCCGTTGGCGAAGGAGCGGTACTCGTCGCAGACCTCGTCGCCGTCGTGGTCGATCAGGTGCGTGAGCTCCTGCTTCTGCAGGACGTAGATCTCGCCGTCGACGACCTCGAGGCCGAGCGGTTCGGCGAGGCCCGAGGCGAAGCGCTTGACGGTCACTGCGCTCGGGTCGTCGCCCTGCACGCCGTCCAGGATGTACACGGAACCCGACGGATCCCACGTGCTGATGACGAGACGGCCGTCGGGCAGGAAGTCCATGCCGCCGACCTTGGGCTCGAAGCCCTCGGGGCGCATCGTCATCAGGTCGTACGCGGGGTGCACGCCGGCCAGCGGATAGCGATCGCCGGGGACGGCCTCGGCGCCGGCGCGGATGACGCGCTTGCGGCCCGGGCTGGTGACGCGCACCTCACCTTTGGTCGTGCTCAGCGCCGACGTGGGGACGAGCACGAACGCGTCGGA
>JAJDEX010000201.1 GCA_029259575.1 Planctomycetota bacterium
CCCCTGATAGGCCCCCTTGAAGTGCCCCCGCAGCGGAGAAGACGACGACCGCGGAGTCGTCTAACGGACGTCCGCCCAGGCGACCGTGATCCGGCGGCGGCGGGAGTGCTTGGGCTGTTGCCTGCGGTTCACCACCTACGAGCGCATCGAGGAGAGCCCCCTGCGGGTGATCAAGAAGAACGGCGAGCGCGTGCGGTTCGACAAGGCGCGCATCCTCCAGGGCATGCTCCGGGCCTGCGAGAAGCTCCCGGTGTCCATGAAGGCCATCGAGGAGGCCGCCACGGCGGTCGAGGCCCGCTGCCAGGGCGAGTACGACCGCGAGGTCCACAGCTCCGTGATCGGATCCCTGGTGATGGACGAACTGCGCAAGCTCGACCAGGTCGCCTACGTCCGCTTCGCCAGCGTGTACCGCGAGTTCAAGGACGTGAATCAGTTCCTCGAGGAGCTCAAGCCCATCCTCGAGAAGGATGACGGGAAAGGGTCCAAATCGTGAGCGAGCCGATCGATCCTGCGGACCCCGACGGGCCGCACGCGGGGACTCCCGAGCCCTTCGCGATGCACCCGCCCGCCTTCGTCAAGAAGCGCGGCGGTGCCCTGGTCCCGTTCGACATCGAGCGCGTGCGCGAAGCCGTGCGCCGTGCCCAGGCCGCCGTCGGTGAGCCCGACCCTCCGTTGGCGGACGAGGTCGCGTCCCTGGTGATGCTGACCCTGGCCTCCCGCGCCGGTGGGGGCCAGCCGCCGCCGCCCGAGATCGAGCAACTGCAGGACCTGGTCGAGGAGGCCCTGATCGGGCTGGGCCGGTCCGCGGTCGCCAAGGCCTACATCCTCTATCGCGATCGACGCGGTCGGGCGCGTTCGACCCTGTCCGTCCACGACGGTCGCCCCGCTCCGGTCGGAGACCGCGGTCCGCTCGTCCGTGGTGACGACGGTCCGAAAGCATGGAATCCCTCGCGCATCACCGCGGCCTTGGTCGAGGAGGCCGACGTGCCGCGCGAGGTCGCCGAGGAGGTCGCGAACCGCGTCGAGCGGCGCGTGCTGCACGCCGGACTGCCGCGCGTGTCGACCGCGCTCATCCGCGAGTTCGTCGACAACGAACTCGCAGCGATGGGGCTGTCGACGCAACTGCAGCGTCAACAGCCGGTGACGATGGCGCGCGCCGACCTGCGCGCCGGACTCAATCGCCCGCGTGGATCGCGCGCCTCCGAGGGCTGGATCGCCGCGAACTCGAGCGAGGGCATCGCCGATCGCCTGCTGCGCCGCTGGTGTCTCGAGGACGTCCTGCCGCGCGAGGTCACCGAACTCCACCTCGATGGCACCTTGCACATCGAGGACGTGGGCCGTCCGCACCTGCCGCTGGTGCGCTGCCTGCCCGTCGAACTGCTGTCCGGCGGCAGCGCACGCGCGCGCGTCGACACGCTCGAACGGCTGGCCGAGTTCCTGCCCCAGACGGGCCACGGCATCGTGCTCGAGGGCGTGCATGGCATGTTGCCCCCGGCCTTGCGCCCCAGTCGCGCCGCCGATGCCCTGGCCGAGATCCTGGCCACCTTGGGCGTCCTGGGCCGCGCGGCAGGTCGCCGCTTGGACCTGGCTGCCCCCGGAGGCCGCGGCGGTGGGCTCGTGGCACGCCTCCTGCCCGAACTCGCACAACTGGAAGCCGAAGGCCGACCGCTCCCGCGCCTGTTCCTGGCCTGGGAAGAGGTCCAAGCCGCGATCGCCGCCGATTCCGCCTGCATCGACCCGCTCGAGGCCCTGCTCGCCCGCGGTCGCGTCGTGCCCGTCTGGCACGGTCGCGCCGAGCGCTGGGTCGGACCCGGATGCCGTCGCCGCCAGCGCGAGAAGGGTGCCCTGGCCTGTGGCGCTGCCGCCGCGATCAACCTGCCGCGCCTGGCCCGCCGTGCCGGACCGTGGCGCGAGGACCTGTTCTTCGAGGAACTCACGCGCGCCGTGCGCGGTGCGCTCGACGGCCTCGACGCCCTGGGCAACCTGCAACGGGACACGTCCAGCCACGGCTCCGACGGATGGCGCGAACGCGTCCAGCACGCCCTCGTCCCGATCGGACTGACCGAGACGCTGCGCATCCTGGGAGACGGTGCGCCGCGCATGGCCCAGGGCGCGCGCGTGCTCGGCGTGCTCTCCGAGGCCACGCGACGCTTCTCGGCCGAACGCGGATCCGCGGTCGTCGTGTCCTCGCTGCTCGGCGAAGGCGCCCGCCGGCGCATGGCCGAGCTGGATTCCCAGGGCCCGCGCACGGCCCAGGCGCGACTGTTCGACGACCTGCCCGCGCCGGAGTCCGAGATCACCCTGCGCTACGGTGCGGGCTTCCCGCTGGGAGAGGCGCCCACGGGCGGAGACGTCAGCGAAGGCGCGCGCGTGCGCGGCGAGGCCTGGGCCACGTTGTGCGCCACGGTCGCGTCCGGTGCGCTCTTCCCGCTCGCCGGACCGGATGCCGTCGCCGTGCCCGGCAGCCACCCGCACCTCGAGACGTGGCGCGCGTTCCACGCCGCTCGGGAACGGAGTCGCGCTGGTGTCGTGACCCCGGCCCCTCGGGACCGTACCCTGAGCGCTCCGGACGACGCCGCGTTGTTCGGTTCCCCTTCCTCCACGAGCCGGGGCGAGCCCGCCTTCCCCCGGGTGGACCCGTCGCTCAGCTTCCCCGTCGTCGGCTCGCCCACCCTGGGCTTCCCCACGACGGGCTATTCCGACTACGAAGATCCTGGCCCCGAATCCTCGGGCTCCGGGTTCTCCGATCACGACTCCCCCCGCTCGGGCTCCACCGGGCGTCGGGACACGCCTTACGACCTGCCTGGGTCCGACACCTAGTCCTCGGACCCGCCCCAATACCGGATGCGCCTCAAACGACTCGAACTCTTCGGCTTCAAGTCCTTCGCCGACCGAACCGTGCTCGACTTCGCCGACCGGTCCTTGACCGGCATCGTCGGACCCAACGGTTGCGGCAAGAGCAACGTGGTCGACGCCGTGCGTTGGTCGCTGGGCGAGACGCGCCCGACCTCGATGCGGGGCTCCGGGATGACCGACGTCATCTTCAAGGGCTCGGCGTCGCGGCCACCCCTGCACATGGCCGAGGTCACCCTCGTCCTGGACAACGAGAAGAACGAGATCGAATCGCGTGGGGCCGAGATCGCGATCACGCGCCGGCTCTACAAGGACGGGGAAGGGGAGTACCTGCTCGACGGCGAGCGTGTGCGCCTCAAGGACGTGCGCGACATGTTGTTCGACACGGGCCTCGGCTCGCGCGGCTACTCCGTGCTCGAGCAGGGTCGCATCGACGCGGTGCTGTCCGCCAACCCCCAACAACGCCGTGGCATCTTCGAGGAAGCCGCGGGCATCAGCCGCTACCGCCAACGCCGTCACGAGGCCGAGCTGCGCTTGAAGCGCGTCGAGCAGGACCTGTCGCGCGCCGAGGACGTCATGGGGGAACTGCGCACGCGCGTGCGCTCGCTCAAGATCCAGGCGGGCAAGGCCGAGCGGTTCCTCGTCGCGCGTTCCGAGTGGACGACCGAGCGTCGCCGCTGGTTGGCGCACCGTCTGTTCGGCCTGGATGTCGACCTGTCCGAGATCGGACCGATCCTCGAGCAACTGGCTTCCGAGCTGGAGTCGATGCGCGAAGAGCGCATCGCCCAAGAGGCCGAGGTCGATGCGCGTGAGGAGCGCCGCTCCGAAGTCGTCGCCGAACTGGACCGCGTGTCCTCCGAGGTCGGTCGCCTGGCCGGCGAAGTGCTGGCGCTCGAGGAACGTCGCCGCCAGTTGCGGATGCGCGTCGAGTCCTGGGAGTCCACCGCGAACGAGGAGGCGGAGCGTGCCACCGAACTCGAGGCCGAGATCACCGGTCATCGCGAACAGCTCGAGATCATGAACGGCGAAGCCGTCACGCTGCGCGAGAGCGCCGCTACGGCCCGCGAGAACGCCGAACGCGTGGATGTCGAGGTCGAGCGCCTCGGCGTCGAGTATCAAGCCGTGCGCGCCGAGGTCGTCGCGCAGAACGAGACGGTCCTGGGGCGCCTGCACGAGCGGACGGCCAGCCAGAACCGGGTCGTGCACCTCGAGGAGAGTCTGCCGGCCGCGCGCCAACGGGTCGAACGCGCCGACGAGCGCCTGGGCGAGGTCG
>JAJDEX010000202.1 GCA_029259575.1 Planctomycetota bacterium
TGTCGCACCCTTCCTGACGCATCAGCGATAGCTGGGCGCATTTCGGGCATTGCCTGAAACCCGGACCTGACAATTTCGAAGCCCCCTGTTCGGAGTTAGCGTCATCACCGACACGCTGGTTGCCCATACTAACGATGGCGCGCTGCGGGTGCTCATCATCCGCCAGCTGTCCGGGGGCCTTGAGAAACCCGACACTGATCATGTGCTGCTCAATCACCTCGCCGATTGCAGCCAGCAAAGAAGGAACGTAACGTCCTTTCATCCACTGCCCGCCACGCGGATCAAACACGGCCTTCAGTTCTTCAACAACAAACGAAACATCGCCGCCGCGGCGGAAAACGGCAGAAATCATCCGTGTCAGCGCCACCGTCCAGGCAAAATGTTCCATATTTTTCGAATTGATGAAAATTTCGAACGGGCGAATACGCCCAGAATCATCCAGAATATCATTCAGCGTGATATACATCGCATGATCGCTTTCCGGCCACTGGATTTTGTAGGTCTTGCCTTGCAGGTCGCCGGGCCGGTCGAGCGGACGGAACATCTGCACGACAGCCCCGGAATCTCCCTGATCCTTCGGCATTGTCGTCACCGACGGGGATTCAAGCGGCAATTCGGGTTCGGCCATCTGTTGTTTGGTTTTGCCTTTAACTTCCAGAACCGCACCGGTTACATCATTCGGCCGATAGGTCGTGCACCCCTTGCAGCCAAGATCGTAGGCCTGCATGTAGATGTCCTTGAAACTGTCAAACGAAATTGATTCCGGGACGTTGATGGTTTTCGAAATGGAACTGTCGATATGTTTCTGCACCACCGCCTGCATCACCAGATGATCATTCGGACTGAGACCCTGGGCATCGACAAAGGCGTCCGTCAGGGGGGTGTCTTCGCCCTTCAGGCGACGATACAGACGATAGGCGTAGTCCGTGACATCCTCTTCGCGGCGCGTGCCGTCCGGCATCAGCAAGTGGCGCGTATATTTGAAACTGAATACCGGCTCCAACCCCGAAGAAACGTTATCGGCAAACAGGGAAATCGTGCCTGTCGGCGCGACGGATGTCAGCAACGCGTTGCGAATACCATGTTCGGCAATGCCATCGCGGATATCCTGGTCAAGCCCGCGAACAGTTTCTCCTTCGAGGAACTTCTCCCGGTCGAACAACGGGAAAGAGCCCTTTTCCCGGGCGAGGTCAATAGAGGCCAGATAAGCCGCACGTTCCAGCCGGGATAACCAGCTTTCGGTAAGTTCAACTGCCCGCGCGCCCCCGTAGCGCGCATCACACATGATCAGCGCATCGGCAAGACCGGTTATCCCGAGACCAATGCGCCGTTTGGCTTCCGCTTCCTGACGTTGCTCATCAAGCGGGAAATTCGAGACATCAATGACATTATCCATCATGCGAACGGCGGTCGTTACCAGATTATCAAGCTCATCCAGATCAAGTGCCGCTTCAGGCGTAAACGGATCATTGACCAGTCTGGCCAGATTGACCGACGCCAGCAGGCACGCCCCGTAAGGCGGCAACGGTTGTTCCCCGCAGGGGTTGGTGCCGTGAATGGTTTCACAGTAATGCAGGTTGTTTTTGGCGTTGATGCGATCAATGAAAATGACGCCAGGTTCAGCGTAGGCATAGGTTGCCTGCATGATCTTGTCCCAGATTTCCCGCGCTGGAAGGCTCTTGTAGGTGGTCCCGTCAAACTGCAATTCCCAGGCCGCATCTTCCTTGACCGCCAGCATAAAGGCGTCCGTCACCAGCACCGACAAATTGAACATGCGCAAGCGCCCGGCTTCCTGCTTGGCGTCGATGAAATCAAGAATATCTGGGTGATCACACCGCATCACCGCCATCATCGCGCCGCGCCGGGACCCGGCACTCATGATCGTGCGGCACATGGAATCCCAGACATCCATAAACGACAGTGGCCCCGACGCATCGGCCCCGACCTTGTAAACAGGTGCCCCTTTCGGGCGGAGTGTCGAGAAATCATAACCGATGCCGCCACCCTGCTGCATGGTCAGGGCGGCTTCTTTCAGGCTGTCGAAAATGCCTGCCATGTCATCCGGGACATCACCCATGACAAAACAGTTAAACAGCGTTACCTGCCGCTCGGCACCGGCACCGGCCAGAATCCGGCCCGCCGGCAAAAACCGGAAATCATCCAGTGCTTCATAGAACCGTTGCTCCCAATGCGCTGCGTCTCGTTCCGGCTGGGCCAGCGCCCGGGCAACCCGCCGCCAGCTGTCCGCAATCGACTTGTCGACAGGGTTACCATCCTGCGTCTTCAGGCGGTATTTCATATCCCAAATCTGCTGCGAAACCGGTGATACCTGCGCCAAGTCTTATTCTCCTGTTACGTCTCATGGCAATCAGTGCCATCGAAATTCAGGTAGTCAATCTAGGGGGCCGGGTTATTCCCGTCAAAGGGAAATGTTCCCTATATGTTTCCACATTTTACCCCCGATTGGCAATCAAAATTTTGCCCGCCTGATCAAAGGGTAAGCATTTGAATCCCCGTAAATAACAGGGTGTGGATAAGCTGTGCACAGGTTAAGGCAGCTCTGTGTCAGCGGATGGTTCGGGAACAGGATTGGCAAGTGCTGCCGTCAGGCGCGGGTCCTTGCCAATTGCCTCTTCGATCAGCCGGTCGCTGGCCGCTTCAACCGTCGCTTCAAGTTGGGCCATGAATTCACGTCGGCGCAGGCCCTTTTCGATGGCGGGCAGAAACTCGACGGTAATCACACCGGGACGCTTGGCAAAATTCCTGCGTCCCCAGAACAGACCGGAATTCAGCGCCACCGGAATGACCGGCACATCGGTCTTGCCATAAATGGCCGCAACGCCCGGATGATAGGGTTGACGGGCGCCGGGTTGGGTGCGGGTTCCTTCGGGGAAAATGACGATGGCCATTTCGCGGTCAAGACGATCCTTAACGTCCACAATCATCTTTTTCAGCGCCGCCCCACCGCCATCGCGGTCAACGGCCACGGCACCATACTTGGTCGCCGCCCAGCCCCAGACCGGAATCGACAGCAGTTCCTTTTTAAGGACATAACTGGGGTTTTTCAGAATCAGAAAATAGACAAAAGTGTCCCAGGCGGACTGGTGTTTGGCGGCATAAATGGCT
>JAJDEX010000203.1 GCA_029259575.1 Planctomycetota bacterium
GCCCACGCGAAGGTGCCGTCGGAACCGTTGTGACCGAAGGCCGCGAGCTCGGCGTCCTGGTCCTCGCCAGGTTTGGTGTCGAACCAGAGCTGCATCAAGTACCCGTACGAACTGCGGAGCCCCGCGATGCCCGAGGGGATCCTGCAGTCGAACGGACCCGCCTCGAACGCCTTGCGTTGATTGCGGCCGGCCAGCAGTCGCTCGCCGTCGACCCGTCCGCGCCGCATGCGGAAGTCCAGGAAGCGGCCGTAGTCCTCGACCGTCGAATACATGCCCTGCGAGCCGAGGAAGATCGGGAACAACGCCTCATCGTCCGGGCCCCAGAACTTCGTCCATGCGCCGTTCGCACCGACGTAGGCCGGAAGCGCGCGCCGACGCAGAACGTGGTCCTTGGTCATCAAACACGTCGTGTCGTGCATCGACAGAGGATCCAGGATGCGCGCGCGAACGAACTGCTCAGCGGGCATCTCGGCGACGGTCCGGATCAAGGCCGTCAGCGTGTCGGCGCCCTGATCGCTGTAGTGGAACTCCGTGCCGGGTTCGCATTCCAGGTCGCCCGTAGCCCCGAGGCCGACGACGTAGTCCAGGCTCTCGAGCTCGCGCGGGTCGTGCGCAGCGATGCGCGAGAACGGCAGACCGCTGGTGTGGGTCAGCAAGTGCTCGACCGTGATCTCGCGCTTGCCGTCGACGTCGAACGCCGGCAGGTGCTTCGCGATCGGGTCGTTCAGGCGGATCACCTTGTCGTCCAGCAACATCATGATCGCGGTCCCGATGATCGGTTTCGTCATCGAGCGCACGCAATAGACGCTGTCCTTGGACATGGGCGTCTTTGCGTCGAAGTCGCTCAGCCCGTAGACCTCGTGCAGGATCGTCTTGCCGCGCTTCACGACCAGCAATTCCCCGCCGACGATCTCGTCCTCGTCCACGAAGGACTGCACCAGTTGATGCAGGTCGGTCAGCGCGTCGGGGGACACGCCTTCCGCGAGCGCGGTCGAGGGAGGGAAGTACGGCTCGTCGAGGGCCGGTTCCTGGACCGGAGCGGCCAGCGGCAGGGCGACGAGGAGAGGGAGAAGCGAGGGCAGGGTCGACATGGGGTGCGGGTACTCGTCCAGGGGAGCCGGATTCAACGGAATCGGGCCGAATCGGGTCCGGACTGGGTGGGGCTACGCTCTGGTGAGCTCGTCCTCGTCGCCCTCGGTGGGCTTGACGAGCGCGAGGATGGTGAACGGAGTCCACCAGATGGCGAGGAAGATGCCCGTCGTGAACTCCGACGTGTGGAAGGTCCTGTCGACGGCGGTCACCAGCGCCGCGAAGAACAGGGATACACCGATGATGAGCCACGCTCTGCTCTTCCCGGTGAGCGTCTTGTTCAACGTTTCGACGTTGCCGGTGAGCAAGGCCCAGGAGATCACACGCGCTTGTGCACGGAAGCTCCAACTGTGGAAGTGCTCGCGGATCAATTCCTTGGAGGAACCGAGCTGATCGGTCGCTCGTCGGAAAGCGTCCTCTTCGGAGAAGCCCTGCTCCACCCATGATCGAATCTCGCAGTACACGTGATCCGCAAGCTCATCGATGCGCTCCTGGCGGTCTGTTCCATGCGGGTGCACGTCGCGGCACCAGGCCAGCACTTCTTCGTCTAAGCGGAACACGGCGCACCTCCGTTCAACTTGTTGAGCACGTCGTGCACCTCGTCCCACGCCTTGCGCTGCTCTGTGAGCACCCTGCGACCTTCCTTCTTCAGCCGGTAGTACTTGCGACGCCGACCGTTGTCGGCCTGCCCCCAGTACGACTCGACGAGGTCCTTCTTCTCGAGCCGATGCAGGATGGGATAGAGCATCCCGTCCGCCCACTCGAGCGCGCCGTCCGAAGACTCGCGCACCTTCTGAATGATCTCGTACCCGTAGCTGTCGCCCTGCTTCAGGATCGACAACACGAGCGGCGTCGAGGACGCGGCGATGAGGTCTTTGGTGATGGCCATGGTGGTTCCGGGGTTCGCGGTCGCTCGCGCCATGAAGGGTAGAGCTGCTATGTATGCGAGCCACGCTACATAGAACTGCTAGGTATGCCAAGGGGAGCCGCGGAGAATGCCGACAATCGCTGTTCCTGGCCCCAGGAAGGTCGATTCCGTGCCCTGTCCGAGTCGGAGCATCCCGTACGCTCGCCGGTATGAGTTCCCTGATCCACCTGCCGGTCTTGCTCCTCCCGTTCCTCGCCGGCTCCCTCCAGGAGGCCGAATCGGTCGCCCCCTCGCGCTCCGAGACGATCGAGCCCATCCGCAACGAGACCTTCGACAAGCAGGGCACAGCGAAAGTGCGCAAGCAGGGCGGCAACCCGCGCCAGGTGAATGGCTACCTGGCGTTCGACGGATCGATGGACGGCAACCGTCAGGTCGATCCGCAGATCGCGGTCGGCGGCGGTCATGTGCTGCACGCCACGAACAGCGGGATCATCATCTACGACAAGGCCGGCAGTTACGTGCGCGGCGTACCGCAGTCCGAGTTCAACGACGGCATCGACCCGAAGCTGTTCTTCGATCCGCACAACCGTGTCTTCGGCTTCGATCTGTGGAATCCCTGGGACGACGCCGAGCAGAAGCCGGTCAACATCTCGGTCTCCGAGACGAGCGATCCGCGCGGCGCGTGGAACACCTATCCCGTGCCCGCGTCGGCGGGCAGGGACGGCGGAGGCCTCGGCTTCAGCAAGACGTGGATCGGCTACAGCTTTCCGGGAGGGGACGACCGCACGTTCGTCATGAAGATGGCGGACGTCAAAGCCGGGAAACCCGCGACCGTGTACCACTTCGCGGGCAGTCTGGGTCATCCCGTGCACACGCAGGACGATCAGGCGGACCTCTACTTCGTCCGCGTGACGAACACGCACTTCACCGTGCGCAAGGTGACGCAGGCCGAGGACGGAACGCCGCGCGCGACACTGGTGGGTTCGACCGAGCACGGCCTCGAGCACATTCAGTATCCGCCCCAATCGCCGCAGAAGGGCACGGACCAGAAGACCTCGTCCGGCGATCGCAACCCGAAGGTGCTCTACCTGCAGGGTGGGCACATCTGGTTCAGCCAGGCGGTTCGCTGCGAGGGTCGATCCGCCGTGCAATGGCACCAGATCGCGCTCGACGGGAAGATCGTCCAGACGGGCCTCTTGAGCCATCCGAAGAGCAACTACATCCAGACGACCCTCGCCGTGAACGAGGACCTGGACGTGCTCGTCGGCTTCCAGGAGGTGAACGCCGAGATGTTCATCAGCCCACGCATGGCGTTCCGCAAGGCGAGCGATCCACAGGGCACGTTGCGCGACATCGTCTCGCTCGGCGAAGGACGCGCCGCCACCGACGGCACCGCATGGGGCGACTACAGCGGCAGCGTGTGCGACGGGGACAACCACCGCGACCTCTGGACGATCCAGAGCATCACCGACGAGACGGGACGCGGCGATACGGTCATCGTGAAGGTGCCGTTCCCCGAGTGATTCCGTGCCGGCATACGGTGCCTGGCACTGCTCATGACCTGGCTGAAACCCTCGTGCCGTACACCCGCCGCCCCGACGGCGCGGCAGGTGTACGGCACGAGGGTTTCAGCCAGGTCATGAGCAGTGCCAGGCACCGTATGCCGGCGTGAATAGTCGAGGCTCGGCGGAGTATCCACCATTCCCGATGAACCCCTGCCACCCGCATCCATGACCGACCTGTACCTGTACGAAGACCTCCTCCTGCTCGCGCTTCACGATGAGCAGGGCACCGTGCGCCTCGGCGTGTCCGATGCACATGCCATGGCCGGCGCGTTGTTGGCCGAACTGGTGATGATGGGGCGGTTGAAGACGTCCGGGGAGAGTCTGGAGGTCGAGGTCGTCGATGGAGCGCCGATCGGCGATGCCCTGCTCGACCAAGTCCTGGATTTTGTGCGCGAGTCCAAAGAGCCGAAGCCGTTGCGACACTGGCTCAGCCACATCACGCACTGGAAGAACCTGCGCGAGCGGGTCGCCGATCAGCTGTGCGATCGAGGCCTGATCGAGCGCAAGGACGAGACCGTCTTCTTCGTCTTCAAGAAGACGACCTTCCCCGAGTTGGACGGCACCCATGAGCGCACGATCGTGGATCACCTGCGCCGCGTGATCTTCGAGGACGTTCAGGACGTCGATGCGCGCACGGTCATGATGCTCTCGCTCGCGTTCCACACCCGGATCCTCGAGGTCGTGTTCGACAGCAAGGAGCTCGCGGGCCGCAAACAGCGCATTCAAAGCGTGATCCAGGGCGACGCCTCGGGCGAGGTCGTCGCGACGCTGATCCAAGAGATGCAGATGGCCGCGATGCTGCCGATGCTCTTCATGCCGGTCGTGATGCCGATGATCTTCAAGTGAGCGTGCCCCATA
>JAJDEX010000204.1 GCA_029259575.1 Planctomycetota bacterium
CCGAGCTCGAATCGGACCCCGAGCAGCTCTGGCACTCCAAGTGGGGCGCCTTCGAGAAGGAAGGCTCGAACCACTCGGGCGTCATGGACGAATACCTGGACGAGTTGATCGCCATCGGCCAGCGCGAACTCGACTACGACAAGCGCCAGGGCATCTGGCACAAGATGCACGAGCACCTGTACGAGAACGTGATGCCGTGCCTGTTCATGTACAACGTGCCCCGGAAGTTCGCGATGACGCGCAAGATCCGAGGTTTCCAAGTCTTGGCCATCGACCCGGGCTATGTCATTCGGCGTTGGTACTACCACGACGCGAACGACCCGACCCTGCGCACGACGCTCGACCGCTGACCCGCCGGTTGGCATACTGACTCCCAAGGGGGGGCTGTCCGTGTTTGGATGGCCTC
The DNA here is from genome assembly GCA_029259575.1 of Planctomycetota bacterium. Lineage (GTDB taxonomy): Bacteria > Planctomycetota > UBA1135 > UBA1135 > JAJDEX01. The sequence continues at coordinate 407 of JAJDEX010000204.1, forward strand.
CCCTTCTTGCAAGGGCCCATTCCCCCCAAGCCCTCGGGTCGATCCCTCGGCCCAGCACGCACACCCCCATGCGAGCCCAAACTTGCTGACCTTCATTCTCAGGCGGCTCCTGCTGATGATCCCGACGACGCTGGGCGTCGCGTTCGTGATCTTCACCATCTACCACGCGGCACCCGGTGACCCGGCCACGGTCATGATGGGCTCCGGCTCCGGTGGCGAGATGGGGCAGAACTCCGACACGCAAGGGCGCGTCGAGAAGTTCAAGCGCAAGCACGGCCTCGACCGCAACATCGTCGTCCAGTTCCTGGACTACATCGGTCCCTTCAACTTCGATCGCGACGGCCTCGCGCTGTTCTCGTCACCGTTCACCGAGCGCATCACGACGCCAGTGACCGCGCCCGACGGGAAGATCGTCCAGGAAGGAGCGATCCTGCCGATCGGCTACCTGCCGGACACGGATCCTGCGCAGCAGGATGCATGGAACGCCGCGCGCGCGGTCCTCATGGACGACGACGCCGGCGAGGCGGACTGGAGCACGGCGCGTGCGACCCTGGTCGCGGCTGGAGAGGAGGGCCTGCCAGCGCTGTTCACGTCGTTGCACGACCTGCAGGAATCCGCATCCCTTCGCGGCGACGCCATCGAACGCCTCTGCTCCGCGCTCGCCGAATCGACCGGTGCGACCCAGTCGCTCCATCCCGCACGCGTCGAAGCGATCGGCAACCTGGCCCAGGTCCGCGCCTGGTTCGCTTGGTACTACGACAACGGGGGCTATCGCGTGCCGAACACGGGCGAGAAGACCTGGGGCGGGCTGCTCGCGTTCGACCTCGGTCGCGAGATGCAGTCCGACGAACCCGTCGCTCCCGAGATCTGGAAGCGCCTGCTGGTCACCGTGCCGCTGGCCCTCGCCTCGGTCCTGCTCTCGTACTTGATCGCGTTGCCCTTGGGCATCTTCAGCGCACGCAACAAGGGCAAGAAGCGGGACGGCTTGATCACGCTGACCCTGTTCGTGCTGTTCGCGATCCCGACGTTCTGGGCCGGCCTGATGCTGATCTTGATCTTCGGCGGCACGAACCTGGACCTGCTGCCGGTCATCGGCCTGCACGACAAGGATGCGGCGGACTTCGGACCCATCCAGTACGCGTGGGACACGTTCAAGCACTGCATCCTGCCGGTCGCGACGATGACCTACGGCAGCCTGGCCTACCTGTCGCGTCAGATGCGCGCGGGCATGATGGACACGCTGCAACAGGACTACATCCGTACGGCGCGCGCCAAAGGCCTGTCCGAGGACAAGGTCATCTACAAGCACGCGCTGCGCAACTCGATGATCCCGGTGTTGACGCTGCTCGCCAGCGTGCTGCCGGTCCTGATCGGTGGATCGATCATCGTCGAGAAGGTCTTCGAGATCCAAGGCATGGGCCGCTACGCCTTCGAGGGCCTCCTGAAGCGCGACTTCAACATCATCATGGCGACGACCTTGTTCGTCGGTGTCATGACCCAGTTCGGAATCCTGATGTCGGACATCACCTACAGCATCGTCGACCCGAGGATTCGCCATGAGTAAGAGCACTCAAGGGTCCGAGGCCAAGGCCGGCTCGACCTACAGCAAGGACTACTGGGACCTCGTCTTCGAGCAACTCGCCAAGCGCAAGTTGTTCAAGGTGGGCATCGCGGTCCTGGTTCTGATGTACGGCACGACGATCTTCTCGCCGTTCATCGCGAACGATCGACCGTACGTCTTCGAAGGCATCGACAAGAAGGCCTACAACGGCGCGCTCAGTTCGATGAGCGGAATCGCGACGCGTTTGGCGCTGCGCATGACGCAGACCGACGAGGAGTACCTCGCCGAGCTGAAAGCCTCCGAGATGATCGGCAACTCCGACGTGCCGCAGACGCGCGTCGCGTCCTTCAACGAGTTCTACGAGGGCCTCGAAGAGCGCGTCGCGACGCTCCGCGGCAACTTGGGGGACACGCCCCAGGCCGAGGGTGAACTCTCGCCCGCCGCAACGCTCGACGCCTTCGTGGTCGAGTTGGAGGCGATTCAGCAGGCCTTCGGGGACAGCGATGCCGAGGCTGTGAAGGAACAGTCCTCCGACTTCAAGAAGTCGGCGCGCGAGCTCAAGAAGGTGCTCAAGCCGTTCGACGAAGCCAAGCCCGAACGTGGAGGGATCCGCCTCGTGGCGACCAAGACGTACCCGCTCTGGGACGACCTCTCCGGCAGCCGCATCTTCTTCATCGCGCTCTGGTTCCTGGCCGCGCTCTGGCCGATCTGGAACCGGCTGGTGAACGCCAAGCTCCTCTCGGGTGATCGCGAACGTATTCGCAAGAGGCGCTGGACCAAGATGTTCGTCGTGCTGGGCATCGCCTCCATCAGCTGGATCGCCTGGTCGTCCGTCTGGGGCGAGGGCGGCGACATGAACAAGAACGCGCCGTACAAGTCGGGTCTCTCCGACGGCTCGTTCGTGGCGCAACAGGCGGGTTCCGTGTCCGGCGACGAGGATTCCGCGTACGACGTGCCGTGGGCGTTCGCGCGCTACGGCCTCGCGCAGACCAGTCAAGCCGAGATGTTCCGTCCGCCCACGTGGTGGCGCTACTCGGACATGACGCCCGAAGGCGACTTCGTCAGCGGACCGCGCGCGACCACGGCCGATGAGTCGACGGGCGGTTTCCAGAAGCAGACGCAACCGGTCGACGTCCTGCAGGGCGAGCCCGACCTCAACGCTTGGGACCGCCACCTGATGGGGGTCGACGAGCTCGGCCGCGACTTCTTCACGCGCTTGATCTGGGGCGGCAAGACGTCGCTGGTCGTCGGTCTGCTGTCGGCTTTCCTGCTGACCTTGATCGGCGTCATCATCGGCAGCATCGCAGGCTACTTCGGTGGGTGGGTCGACACGGTCATCATGCGCTTGATCGAGATCCTCCAGTCGATCCCGGCGTTCTTCTTGATCCTGCTGACGATGGCGTTCATCCCGGTCGAGTTCATGCCGCCGATCTACGCGATCGTCATCGTGATCGCGCTGATCCGCTGGACGGGCGTGGCGCGGCTCGTGCGCGGTGAGTTCCTGCGCTTGCGCGAACAGGACTTCGTCGTCGCTGCCCAAGCACTCGGCTTCAGCAACGCGCGCACGATCTTCCGTCACGTATTGCCGAATGCGATGAGCCCGGTGCTGGTCAGCGCCGCCTTCTCCATCGCCGCCGGCATCCTGACCGAGTCCGCCGTGTCCTTCCTGGGCTTCGGCATCCGCCCGCCGGACGCCAGCTGGGGCTCGCTCGTCAACGAGTCGAAGAACCCGAGCTACTGGTGGATCCAGCTCTTCCCGGGCATCCTGATCTTCGTCACGGTGACCTGCTACAACCTCGTCGGCGATGCGATTCGCGACGCGATGGACCCCAAGCTCAAGCTCTGAGGAGTCGACCATGGACGTGCAATCGCAAGACGCGCCGCAGAAGGGTGCAGACCAGGACGCCGAGCCGCTGCTCGAGCTGAAGGGCCTGCAGACCCACTTCACGACCGACGAAGGCACCGCGCGCGCCGTCGACGGCGTCAGCTACAAGATCCTGCCGGGCGAGACGCTCGGTGTCGTGGGGGAGTCCGGTTCCGGCAAGAGCGTGACCGCCCTGTCGATCATGCAGCTGGTGCCCTCGCCCCCCGGCAAGGTCGTCGGTGGCGAGATCCTGTTCAAGGGCGAGTCGCTCCTGGACATCCCGTACGACGAGATGCGGCGCATCCGCGGCAACGAGATCGCGATGATCTTCCAGGAGCCGATGACCGCTTTGAACCCGGTCTACACCGTCGGCGACCAGATCGCCGAGTCGGTCATCCTGCACCGCGGGCTCGACAAGGATGCCGCGCGCGAGCACGCCATCGGCATGCTGCGCAAGGTCGGCATCCCCAGCCCCGAGGAACGCGTCGACAACTATCCGCACGAGATGTCGGGCGGCATGCGCCAGCGCGTGATGATCGCGATCGCGATGAGCTGCGACCCCGCGCTGTTGATCGCCGACGAGCCGACCACCGCGCTCGACGTCACGATCCAGGCGCAGATCCTCGAGCTGATCCGGGAACTCCAGGAGGACGCGGGCATGAGCGTGCTGCTCATCACCCACGACCTGGGCGTCGTCGCCGAGACCGCGCATCACGTCGCCGTGATGTACGCGGGCAAGGTCGTCGAGTACGCGGACGTGCACACGCTCTTCGCGAAGCCCGCTCATCCGTACACCATCGGGTTGTTCCACTCGCTGCCGGACCTGGCGGGCAAAGGCGATCGCCTCGTCACCATCCCGGGCATCGTGCCCAGCGCCACGAACTTCCCCAGCGGGTGTCGTTTCCGAACGCGCTGTCCGATCGCGACCGACAAGTGCACGAACGAAGAACCGCCGCTCGTCGAGATCGCGAACGCGGGCCACGGACACACCGTCGCCTGTCACCACCTGGACGAGGCCGCCGCGCTCTAGGCGAGGACATCCGATGACCACCACACAGACCGCATCTCCGCCCCTGATCGAGGTCGAAGGGCTCAAGAAGTACTTCCCGATCAAGAAGGGGCTGCTCAGCCGGCACGTCGCCGACGTCAAGGCCGTGGACGGCATCGACTTCACCGTCGGCCGTCGCGAGACGCTCTCGCTGGTCGGCGAGTCGGGTTGCGGCAAGACGACCGCGGGCCGGTCGCTGCTGCGTCTGATCGAACCGACCGGCGGTTCGGCCATCTACCGGCCCACTCCGGACAGCGCTCCGATCAACCTGTTCCGGTTGCCGTCGCACGAGATGCGCAGCTATCGCCGCGACCTGCAGATCATCTTCCAGGATCCCTACGCCTCGCTGAATCCGCGCATCACCGTGGGCAACGCGATCGGGGAGGCTCTGAAGGTCCACGGCATCGCGACGGGCTCCGAACTGCAGGACCGTGTCGAGGAACTGCTCGTCAAGGTCGGCCTGCGCGCCGAGGTGCGCAACCGTTTCCCGCACGAGTTCTCCGGTGGCCAGCGCCAGCGCGTCGGCATCGCACGCGCCCTGGCGCTCAGTCCGAAACTGATCGTCTGCGACGAAGCCGTCTCCGCTCTCGACGTGTCGATCCAGGCGCAGATCATCAACCTGTTGAAGGACCTGCAGGACGAGTTCGACCTGTCCTTCATCTTCATCGCGCACGACTTGTCGGTCGTTCGATATATCTCGGATCGCGTGGCCGTGATGTACCTGGGTCGCATCGTCGAGCAGGGCCCGGTCGATCAGATCTTCGACGCGCCGCAGCACCCGTACACCAAGGCGCTGCTGTCGGCGATCCCGCACGCGGACCCGACGCGTCGCTCCAAGCGCATCCCGCTGGAGGGCGATGTGCCGTCGCCGATCCGCCCGCCGTCGGGATGTCACTTCCACACGCGCTGCCCGGTCGTCGAGGACCGCTGCAAGCGGGACTACCCCGCGGCCCACGACGTCGGTGTCGACCACACGGCGGCTTGTCACCTGGTCGCTCCGGGCCAGGCGAACGGCTAGTCGATCGCCCGGTTCGATGGCCCGCAGTTGGGCCGATCGAGGCCGGGGAGCTGAGCCCCCCCGATCCATCCACCGCGAGCTAAGCTGGTTGGCGTGGCCCCCGAATCTCGCATCACCTCGAACGACCCGACGCGTCGTGTGGCCACGCGCTACGACCGTCGCCGGGCGCGTCAGATTCGGATCCACTGGTTGATCAACCTGCGTTGGCTGGCTGTGCTCGGTCAACTGGTGACGATGTTGATCGTGCAGATCGCGCTCGGGATCGACCTGCCCTGGTCGTACTTGGGGGCGGTCTTGCTGATCGAGGTGGGCACGAACCTGGTGCTCGATCTGTGGACGCGCTATCGCCATCACCATGGCAAGCCGTATCTGAACCACACCAACGCGGCGCGCATCCAGCTTGGCGTGATGCTGCTCGACACGGTGCTCCTGTTCGTGCTGCTGTACCTGACCGGCGGCGTCGAGAATCCGTTCGCGGCCTTCTTGACGGTGCACATCGTGATGGCGGCGGTGCTCCTGCCGCCGCGCTTGGCCTGGTTCGGTGCTGCGTTCGCGTTCGCGTGCTTGTGGGGGTTGTGGGCGCGACACGAGGACCTTCCGGGGTTGGCGGACAGTCCGACGCTGCGCGAGGTCGGCCGCGTACTGGCGCTCGGCACGACGATGGCGATCACGGTGTACTTCGTGACGCGCATCACCCGCGCGCTCGACCAGCGGAGCCGCGAACTCGAGGGCGAACGGGATCGCCAGGTGCGCTCCGAACGCATCGAGGCCTTGGGCACGTTGGCTGCGGGAGCCGCGCACGAACTCGCGACTCCGCTGTCGACGATCGCGGTGATCGCCAAGGAGTTGGAGCTTCGCCTCGTTCGGGAGAACGCTCCCGCCGAGGACGTCGAGGACGCGCAACTCCTGCGCCAGGAGGTCGGCCGTTGCCGCCGCATCCTGGATCGCATGAGCAGCGACTCGGGAGATCGCGCGGGCGAGTCGCTCGTGCGGATCACCGTGGGGGAGCTGATCGACGAAACGCTGCGCGAGTTTCCCGGCCAGGACCGCGTCCGGGTCACGGTCGGCAGCGCCCACGACATCCGCGTGCGCGTGCCGCGTGAAGCGCTGGCGATGGCGTTGCGCAACCTGTTGTCGAACGCGATCGACGCGTCCCGCGCGGGCGAGTCCGTGCGACTGGAGGCCGCAACGGATGGGCGCATCTCCTTCGAACTGGCCGTCCACGACGATGGCGAAGGCATGGATGCCGAGCACCTGCGACGCGCCTCCGATCCCTTCTTCACGACCAAGGAGCCGGGCGAAGGCATGGGGCTCGGCCTCTTCCTGTCCCACAGCGTCGTCGAGCGCCTGGGCGGGGATCTCGTCCTGGATTCCGCCCCGGGGCGCGGCACCACGGTGCGCCTGGTCCTGCCCCTGGATCACCCCGGACCGCAGCCGAACTGAACCTGGATCGGAGCCGCACGAGCTCCATTCGCAAAGGGTGCCGCAATCGACGGGCGGCCCCTGGAGACCCGCATTCGGGCGCATGCACCGCGACGCCTCATCGGGCACCCGGCGGCGGATCGGACGTTTGGCGCGCCCCACGGCGTTCCGGTCCCGGGCGGGCGCGACCCGCTGTGGCAGGTTGGCGCACGAATTCGAGCGAGTCTCGCCAGGCAGGGCTCCCAAGCGCCTCCACAGCGCCCTAAGCTCCAGCTACGCCGCCCGAGAGGCACCCATCATGTCCTCCGATCCAAACACTCCGGAGCCCCGCTCCGCGCCTTCGCCCAACCCGTTCGGCGAGCCCCCGGTTCCCCGTTCGAAGCCAGCACCCGCCGTGGTGCCGTCGCCTCCGTCCACGCCGCCGGCCCAGCCGAATGCCGAACCCGTGGCGGCCTCCGAGCCCGATCCGAGTGACGCCGTTGCGGACGATCGGCTGGCTCCTTCGACGGGTGCCATCGAACCCGGCAGTCTGCTGTTGGTCGACGACGACGTCGTGCTCCGCGAACGCCTGGCGCGCGCACTGCGCGATCGCGACTTCGAGGTCCGTGTCGCCGGTGGATTCGACGAAGCCCTGGCCCTCGCCCAGGACGAGAGTCCCGAGTACGCCGTGGTCGACCTGCGCATGCCCGGCAAGTCCGGCCTCGAACTCGTCAAAGCCCTGCACGAGGTCGACCCGCACACGCGGACCCTGGTCCTGACCGGCTACGGATCCATCTCGACCGCGGTCGACGCGATCCGCATGGGTGCCGTCAACTTCCTCCCCAAGCCTGCGGACGCCGACGACCTGATCGCCGCCTTCCAGA
>JAJDEX010000205.1 GCA_029259575.1 Planctomycetota bacterium
CGTTGGGACTACTGGTGGGCCTTCAACCGGGACCCGTTCCTGGCCTTGAAGACGGCCATCGCGAACGTGCAGGTCGACCTCGGTTCCGACGATCACTTCTTGGGCGTCGGGGATCGACAGTCCTTACCCAAGACGCGCCGCCCCACATCCGAACAGGTCGAAGGTGAGATCCTTCCCGCGCTCTTGCATGCGCTCGACACGGACACCCACAACCCGGTGCTCTCCGGTTCCCTGATCGCGGTCTCGCGCATCGGAAGATCTCTTCCGGCCCGCGACCGCATGAAGATCTCGCAGCGTCTTCTGAAGTTCCTGGTGCATCCGAACCAGGAGGTGCACGAGACCGCCGCGTTGTGTCTGGGGCTCCTGGCGGACGAGGTCAACACCGACGCGCTCGTCGCTCTCTTGCACGACACCAAAGAAGGTCGGGCACTCGTGGGCGAGGTCGAGGTCGACATTCGTACACGCGCCTTCGCCGGGTATGGCTTGGGTCTCCTGGGACAGGCGAACGGGAACGACGATCTTCGCGTGCGCATCGTGACCGAGCTCGCGAAAGCGCTGGACGCACCGAACGCTGCGACTCGCGACGTCAAGGTCGCGGCCATGCTGGCCTTCGGTCTCGTACCGCTTCCCCCCGATCCCGGAATTCACGTCGGTCCTGGACGAACGACTCTGGCCACGCTCGAGGACCAGATCGTCTACCTGTGCGACTACTTCGATGCCAGGTCCCAGCGTGCGCACGCTTCCTCGCGACATGCGATCGTGCGCTCCCATGCGCCACGCGCGTTGGTCCGATTGCTCGAACAAGTGTCTCCTGCGGAGTTGCCCACCCAGCGCGCCCGCGTCGCCGGCTTGTTGGCGGATGCGGCTCTGTCGAAGCCCGGCTATCGCGAAGATGAACTGTCGCAGGGCGCTGTGTTGGCCGCCGGAGCGCTGGGACGATTGGGATCGGCCCCGGCCGATCTGCTGTTGCGCAACGCCATCCTCCAGGTGGCCAAGAACGGCTCCGAACAAGCTCGTCGGTTCGCTCTGGTCGGACTGGGCCAATTGGGTGGGCGTCCGGGCGGAGGTCCCGACGCGTTCGAGGGGCTCGATCAGGTGAGCGAGTTCCTGCTCAAGGAGTTGGAGCGTGAGACGTCCCCGCGCCGTCCCTGGGCCGCACTGGCCATCGGGATTCAAGGGCGCATGCTGCACCGGGTGGGGCACGCGCTCGAGCCTTCCACCTCGAAGGCGCTGTTGGCTCAGGCCGCCAAGGAGCGGGACCCGGAAACCGTTGGAGCCTATGCGTTGGCCTTGGGATTGCGCCGGGACCTGGAGGCGTGGGAGCTCCTGTTGCAGCGCCTCGACACGCTCGAGGGGCGCGATGCGGCGCGTGGCTATTGCGCCGTGGCCCTGGGCCTGATGGACGTCAAGGATGCCGCGGACCCCGTCCTGCGGTTGGTCCGCGATTCGGCCTATCGACCAGACCTGATTCGTCAGGCAGCCACGGGCTTGGCCCTGCTGCGCCAGGTACATGCGGTGCCGGAGTTGGTCCAGATGCTGGAGCAGGCTACGGCCACCTCCAGCCAGGCCGCCTTGTGTGGCGCGCTCGGGCGCATCGGAGATCGGGACGCTGTGGGGCCGCTCCTGGCGTTGCTCAAGAATGACAAGGCGACCGGCAGCGCGCGCAGTTTCGCTGCCGTCGCCCTTGGTCTCATCGGTGATTCCGACCCGTTGCCATGGAACGTCGAACTGTCGCGGGACGTGCATTACCGAGCGACCACCTCCACGCTCATCGGTGAGGGTGGCGGCGTGCTCGACCTCTTCTGACGGCTGTACGTCGGGCGGAGACCCATTGAATCCGGGTCCTGCGGGACGACGTCGGATCGACCTTGCGTCGAGCGGCCCGCAGCGGTTCTCCTCTATGCATGACGCGAGAGTTCCTTGGATGCGTGGCGCGCCTCGCCTCCGCCCTGTGCTTGGTGGGAGTCGTCCACGCACAAGGCGGCGCCTACTTGGGCCCGCGCGAGCTGACCGAGTCCTTGGGGCTCGGCATGTGTGGATGCGGACTTCCGGATCAGGCGGTGGATCCTGTCGGAGATGCTTGGGAGCCGAATGCCAGCGGGCACTTGATCCACACGAACGGTGGGTTGCCATGGGAGTCCTGGTGGGGCTTTCACCGGCAGCGCCTGCTCCCCCAGCGCAAGTCCCGTGCGCTCGGACGCTCGAAAGGGGAGCTGACGACCTCGATCGTGCCGACTCTGCTCGCTGCGCTCGAGACCGAGATGGTTGGGTCCTGGGCACTGCACGACGCAGCCGGCCTCGCCCTGGCGCGCATCGCGCGGTCCGAGCCGAGTTTGCGCCCCGTCGTGCGAGCTCCGATCCATGCGTGGTTCAGCGGCAGTTTCAGCGGAGTACCACGTGCTGCGGTCGCGATCGGTTTGGTCGGTGATCCCCAGGACCTGGAACTCCTCGCCAGCCTCGCTACGGACGGGCCCATCGGACGCGCGATCATCCAGCAGCCACGCGTCTACCCCACCATGCGCACGTACGCAGTCTTCGGTCTGGACGCGTTGACTCAACAGCACGCGGACGTTGCGTTGCGGCGAGCGGCCGTCGAGGTCTATGCGTCCGCACTCACGAGCACGCGCCCGGACCTGGTGGACTTCGCGATCGCGGGGGCCATCGCCATGGGCCGTTGCGCACTCCCGCCCCGGGCGGACTCGGATGCGAAGGACCTCATGGGGCTGGAGGATCAGTTCGATCTGTTGCTTGCATCGTTCGACCC
>JAJDEX010000206.1 GCA_029259575.1 Planctomycetota bacterium
CGGGCACGTCCTTGCCGAACGTGGCGTTCTCGGGCAGCTGGACCGTCATCGCCTCGGTGACGGCCCAAACGACCAGATCGTCGACGCGACCGTCCAGGACGGTGGAGCCGCCGCCGACGGTCACGGGGCCGTCCAGATCGACGACCGGACCCTCGGCGGCCTGGCGCGCGACCTCGACGCCATCAACGGCGATGGTCAACAGGCGCTGGTCGTACTCGACGCGGATGCGCGTCCAGGTTCCGGCGCGCACCATGCCGCCCCCACTCTCGAGGCGGACGCGAATGCCACGATCGACGCGCGTGAACTCGTCGGCGCTGCCGCGGCGGAACCAGGCGACCAATCCGCCGTCGCTCTCGAGGTCGAGCCCCGCCACCTTGCCGATGTTCACGATCGAGGACGTCGTGTTGGCTGCGAGGTGCACCATGACCTCGAACGCGAAGCCCTGTTCCAGGTGGAAGCGCGGCTCGCCGCTGACGTCGAAGGCCAGGTGGGTCCCGCGCTGCTGACCGACGAACGACACGCAGTTCCCGAGGAACCCGGGGACGCATGCGGGGTCGCCGTTGACCGGCACGCCGTCGAGCCCGAACGCGCCGCGCCAGAGCACGTCCTCGAAGCGCCAGGTGCCGACGACCTCGAGCCCTTCCGCGACCAAGGTCCCGGCTTTGGGGTCGATGCGGACACGTGCCGTTCCGGTGTGCGTGACGGACGAGTTGCGAGCGGCGCGCAGGGCGCTGCGGATCGACGACGTCGCCACGCGATCGGACGTGTCGACGCTGGCCAGCATGCCTGCGCCGATCCCCATGACGACCGCCACCAGGCCCATCACGAGCAGCAGCTCGAGAAGGGTCATTCCGCAGCGCGTGCTGCGGTCCCCGGAGGCCGTACGGAGGATCACGGGGCCGCGTCTCCCATTTCGAAGTTGCCGATGTCGTCCTCGGTCCCGAACAGACCGTCAGGTCCGGCCGAGATCAACTGGAACGAGCGACGGTTCATCGGCCCACCGGTCTTGGAACTGATCCGCGCGCGCACGTCACCGTCGACGGAAAAGCCGTCTGCGTCGATCGTTCGGTACTGGAAGACCTCGTCGTAGTCGCGACTGTGGATGTAGGCGATCGGGTTGTCCCAAGCGTCCTTCAACTCGAAGACGTCGGCGGACGGGAAACTCGTCAGGCTGGTGCCGGTGTTGTCCCCGTCGGAGTTGCCCAGGTCGTCCTCGGCGTCGAACGCCTGGTACGCACCCTTGGCTCCCCACAACGAGATCACGAGCATCTCGGCGCCCATGTTCGTCGGGCTCGGTTTGGGGTCGAGGTCGCGCGGGAACGTGCTGGCGGGGTAGTCGCCGTGCTCGGTGTTGTAGTCCGCGATGCGGCCCTCGATCCCCGTGATCAAAGCATCCGTCGCGCGAACCATCGTCGCCACGCTCGCGCCGCTCAATTTGGGCAGCAGGAAGACGGTCAAGATCGCCAGGATCAACATCACGGCCAACATCTCGATGAGCGTGAAGCCGCCGTTCTTCGCGGAGCCGATGGATCGGGGTCGGTGCATGGTCAGGAGATCAGGGACGGCGGCGGACGACTCGCACGTCGTCCAAGGAGACGTTGCACGACCGGCCGGTGTCGCCATCGACGAACAGGCCGAAGCGCAGGTTCTGGGTCGAAGCGCCCATGCGCGGCATCGGAATGCCCTCGAGCACGGGCAGATCGTCCACGTACAGGTCGATCAGCGTGTCGGAACCCGTGCCGCGCTTGGCGATGGCCACCCGCATGGGTTGACCGGTCGGCCAGACCGAGGTGAACAGGTTCTCGTACTCGGCCTCGAGGCCAGCCTGGCGCTGGAGACGTTGTTGCACGTCCCCATCACGATTGCGCGACAAGGACACCGAGGCCAGGACGCGGCTGTCGCCGATGCGTTGTTGTTGTTCGCGGCTGACGAAGATGCCCACGCGGGCCTTCGTGTCGCCCGAGATCGTCACGTCGGCCTCGAAGCGCAGGAACGCATCGACCGGTTCCTCGCGCCACAGGCGCACGCGCCCCGATTCGGTGAATCGACCCCGGATGTGAGCCGCTTGCTCCTCGAGGTTGACCTCGGGACCGTAGCCCTCCTGCATCTGCCAACCGTTGCCGATGACGATGCCCGGGGCGCGGTCGAAGCGCTCGAGCCAGACCTCTTTCTCCTGGTGATCCTGAATGCGCACGATCTGCGTTTCCGCCCAGATGCGGATCGGACTGGTCGCGTCGGTCTGGCGTTCCGCCAGTTCGCCCAGCAGCGTGATCGCTTCCTCCGCATCGTCGCGCAGGTAGTAGCACCAGGCCAGGCCACCTTGGGCCGCAGGCAGCCCGGGCTGCGTGCGCAGTCCCGTGCGGAAGGCTTCGGAGGCTCCCTCCACGTCGCGCAGGTCGAGCAGGTTCCAACCGCGTCGGGCATGGACGTTGGCCTGGTCGTCCTCGAGCGACGCGGCACGCTGCCAGTAGCGCTCGGCGGAAGCGGCGTCTCCGCGAGCTTCCATCAGGACGGCCATCCCGACGAGAGCCTCGACGAAGTCGAGTTCGTGGTTCAGCGCCGAACGCAGGTTCGTCTCGGCCGCTTCCAGGTCGTCGCGCTGGAACAGCAGTCGGCCGCGCTGCAGCAGCACCCAGGGGTCGGTCGGATCGACCTGGTACGCGGCCTCGATCGCGTTCAGCGCGACGTCGGTGTTCCCTGTGCGATCGGCGAGTGCGGAACGTGCACGTAGGGCGAGGTGAGCGCGGAACGGGTCCGCCGTTGTCGCCTCGGCCAAGTTGCGCCGGGCGGCGATCCAGTCCCCTTCCTCGATCGCGTCCAGGCCGAGCGCCAAGAGCAGCTCGAAGCTGGCGCCCGAGGACTCACCCTGCAACGTGTCGACGGCCGTGCGGGCATCGCTCAGCGCCGATGCATCACCCAACATGCGGGCGGTCGAGAGCAGGCCGGACACGGCGTTCTCGTCGGTCGGGTCCGCGTTCACGGCGCGCTGAAAGGCGCGATGCGCGTCGTTCAAGCGCCCGATGGACAACAACGCCCAACCCAGGTCGCGGCGGATCCCGACTCGGAACGGCTGCGACTCGGGCAAGCTCGGCTCGCGCGCTTCCGCAGCGGTCAGGTGCGTGATGGCCTCTTCGAAACGGCCGCGCTCCAACAGGAAGCGACCGAACGACCAACGCACGAGCCACGAGCCGGGCGCGAGGGCCAGCGCTTGCGCGTGGCTCTCTTCGGCACGATCGAACATGCGGAACCGAGTCTGCAGCGCGCCCAACCGCGACCAGACTTCGGGGTTGATGTCCTGGCCCTGTTCCTGGAGCAGCGAGGTGTACAGGTCGAACGCGTCCTCGAACCGGAAGCCCATCTCGTACACGCGCGCCAGAACGAGCTGGGGCGCGACGTCGAGCTTCTTGGAGTTCACCGCGTAGATCTCGGCCGCGCGCTTCAGCACGGCTTCCGCCATGTCGAGCGCCTGGGGCGCTTCGTGGCGCACCTCGATGCAGCGTTGGGCGAACGCGATCGCGCGATCGAGGTCGGACGAACCCAGCGTTCCGCTGAAGGTCAGGTTGCCGAGTTCGACCTCGTTGACCGCGGTCCTCGCGAAGTGGATCTTGCGCACGCGTTCGCGCGCGTACTCGATCGGAGGCTGGCCGGGAAACTGCTCCATCCCCGTCTGCGGATCGATCAACAGGAACCGCAGCGGTTCCTCGAGCCGTTCGGTGATGCGGTAGCGATCGCTGTTGCGGATCGTTCCCCAGATGACGTTCCCGTCCAGTTCGACCCAGTCGTAGAGCTTCTGGTAGCCCTCGATGATGGCCTTGCGTTCCTGCGGCGACAGCAAGGAGATGTCGAGGCCGACGTTCGGGTCGCCGATCGGATCCTCGTCGAACTCCGTGTCGTCCAGCCCTCCGGTCAGCACCTCGTCCTCGAACAGTCCGGGCACGTCCACCGTGCTGGGCTCCCGACGCAGGACCTCGAGGTGACCGGCGGCCGGCCCCCACAACGCGGGCGGCGCGAGCACCGGCAGCAGCTCGAACGGCGGGCGTTCGAGGTCGAGCGGAGGCAGGGCCACCGTGTCACGCGGAGGCGTGAACAGGTCGCGCATCCCGCTCATGTCGAGGCGTTCGCCGGGCAGGGCGATGCCGGTGTTCGGGGCGGGGTGGGACGTGAACTCCGGTTCCGTCGTGGTCCCCAGCCCGGGTTTCCTGCCCGAGTCGGACGAACCGGAATACGCCATGTAGCCCAACAAGAGGGCTGCGCAACCGAACACGATCTGTTCCTGACGTACGGCCATGATCAGTTCTCCTCCTCGGTCACTTCGTGCAAGCGCACAACCAGGAACGTCGCGTCGATCTTGACCTCGTCGCGATTGCCGGCGGCCCGTTGCACGTCGTAGGTGTCGACGACCAGCGGCTTGCCGAAACGGTCGCTCTGGGTGAGGGCCATGAATCGGCCGGCGGCCGGCGGATCCGATGTCAGTCGTACCTGGACGCGCGTCCGCTCGATCGCACCGACGCCGTCGCGACTGGACAGTCCGGAGTCGAGTTCGATCTTGCACGAGACGACGCGGTCGACGCCGGCTTCGATCGAGAGGGCGACCAGTCGGCTCAACAGATCGAGTCCTTGCATGTGGCGCTCGATCAACGTCGTGTCGCTGGTCTTCAGGGGCTCGATGTCGAGTCCCTCGGGCAGCACGACGCGCGCGCGACTGGCCTGCACGGCCAGTTCGTTCTGCATGCGTGCGATGCGGCCCATGTACTGACTGTTCTCGCTGCCCATGTTCGGGCGCAAAGTGAATTCGGGACGCGGCTCGAACGCCACGGCCTGCTTCAACGTGTCCGTGGCGGCCAGCAACGCTTCGTTCTCGCGCTCGGCGAGACTCTTGTCGTTGTTGTTGAAACGGGGTTCCTTCAGGTCGTTCTGGACCTGACCCAACCTGCGGGCGGCCGTCCGGCGCGCGTCCCCGAAGGCGCTGTCGACGTACAGGAAGGCGATCAGGAAGACGAGCGCCCCGCCGGCAACGGTCAGGACGAACTTGCGATTCTCCTGCCAGTAGTTCTCGAGGTCCATCAGGCGTCCTCCTGGTCAGTCTCGTCCGTCTTCGGCTTCGGAGCCTCGGGCGCGAAGGTCGTCAGGTCGAAGGAGAAGCCCTTGCTGGCGTCGTAGCTGGACACGACGCGGACGTTCTCGAGGCGCGTCTCGATCTGCTCGCGCAGTTCCTGGTACTGGGTCACCGGCGACACCGAACCGGGGCGTTGCAGGCCCTCGAGCAGGATCAGCGGACGATCCTCGCGATCGTCGATGCCGAGTTCCTTGTCGACGCCCCAGCGTCCTTGCAGACGCTTGATCCAGAAGTCGCTGGGCAGCGAGGTTCCGAGCACCTCGAGCGTGCGCGCAAGCTGCTCGCCGGCACCGACGATCCGCTGCAGCTCGGCAGCGTGCTGCGCCAGTTCGCCGTTCAGGACGAGGAGCCGTTCGGTCTCGTCGTCCGCGTCCTTCTTGCGATCCAGCTCGCCCTTGTAGACGCGGTAGCTGCTCTCGAGATCGGCGGTCGCGGCGCTGGACGTCTTGGCGAAGTAGCCGAGGTACGCAACGGCCAGCAACGCGGCGGCCCAGAGGAAGACCTGGCCGCCGAAGAACTCGCGCTTCTTGAGCGCGGCGGGCGACAGCAGTTCGAGCGAATAGGCCTCGGGGTCCGACCCCATCGTCGCCAACCCGAGGGCCACGACCGAGCGCAGGCCGAACTGCTCCAGTTCAGCGGAGCTCTCGTCGTCCAATCCGGACGTGTCGACGACGCGCCAGGGATCGAACAACTCGACGGGGAGGTGCATGCCCGACGAGAGGTACGAACAGAGTCCGTCGAGCTGCGCGCCGCCTCCGCAGATGAGCACGCGGTCGATCGAGAGGGTCGAGATCTTGACCTGGGTCTTGCAGAACAACACGGCCGACTGCAGCAAGGACAGGAGCTGCCCGCCCGCCGCAAGAATCGCGCGGCTGACCTTCTCCTGGTTCGCGCCGTCGTACTGACCGTCCGGCCGCAACGTCGCGAGCTGGCGCTTCAGCTTCTCGGCCTGCTCGCCACCCGTGCCGAGGCGTTGCGAGATCGCGTCGTCCATCAACCGACCACCGCCCGTCAAGTTGCGGGCGAACAACAGATCGGGTCCGCGCGTGATGACGACGTCGATGTTGTCGTGACCGATGTTCGCGATCAGGACCGTGTCGTCCTGGACCACGCCATAGCGCAGGAACGCGTTGTACAGGGCGATCGCGTTCGGCGAGAAGCAATCGAGCGTGCCGCCAGCGGCCTTGAGCCCCTCCTCGTGAGCGTCCAGGAGTGCCGTGCGCGCCATCGCGAGCAGGACGACGTCCTCCCCATCCAGCTCGGGCAGGCTGGGCAGCAGGTTGAAGTCGCTGGCGACGTCCGCACCGGATTGATCGCCGACCTCCTCGACCTCGAAGCGCATCAACCGGCGCAGCTGCCAGTCCGGCACCTGCGGCACGCGCGTGTAGCGCACGTTCACGTCGCGGCCCGAAAGGCCGATGCGCGCGTTCGTGAGCTTGAAGTCCGGATCGAGGGTGTCCCATGCGTCCGCGGTCTCCGACACGGCGTGTTCGCCGGCCGAGAACGCGGAGACGTGGAAGGTCCCGCCCTTGTAAGCGCCGCGCACGGCGATCGCCGATCGCATGCCGACGTCGATGCCAGTTCCCTGTCGCGCCACGGTCAGCGTTCCTTCTGCATGTCGTCGAGATAGTTCTGGACCTCGCTGGCGAGGCTCTCAGCACCTTGGGCCACGAGCGCGGCGTGCACGGCGCGCAAGCGCTGCACCTCGCGACGATCGCGGTCCTTCACGAGGCCCGCCAGCTCGAGGCCGGCTTGATGTTCGATGAGTCGAGCTTCGTCCTCGACACTGGTTCCGGCGTAGCGCTCGGCCAACTCGGCCGAGGCGTCGCGCACGGTCCGGAAGATGTCCGCGAGCCGGAAGAAGCGGGCGTGCTCCAGTTCCTCGCGCAGCCGGTTGGCTTCGACCAACCCCTCGCGTTCCAACGTGGCGACCGACGCCTCCGCCTCGGCCACGAGCGTCCCGTCCCAAGGAGCGGTCTCGAGCAACCGGGTCCACTGCGCGAGACTGGTGGCCGGGCGTCCGGCCTGCATGGCGTCGCGCGCCTGGCGTGCGATGCCCAGCGCAGCCGCTTGCTCGTCCGGGAAGCGCACCTGGCAACGCATGCCCTGGCCCGCCGCGAGCTCGGCTCGGAACCTCCACGTCCCCGCGACGAGTTCGGCGGCGAGGGCAACCGGGCTCTCGAAGCGCACGAACAGACGTCCGTTGGCATCGCCCAGCAGCAGGTCCGTGACGCCATCGCGCGCGAACGCCTCGCGGTGGGCGCGCGTCCCGCCGGACCCGAGCGTCCGCAGCACGGTCGGTTGCGCCGCGCGCGTCACGCGGAAGATCAGCGTGCTCGCCACCTGCGTCTCGGGCGTCACGACGAGGCTGGTCT
>JAJDEX010000207.1 GCA_029259575.1 Planctomycetota bacterium
AACCGCGTCACCGATCACCGGCTCGAGGGGACCGACCAGAAGAACTTCTCCCTCGAGCAGATCGTCGATGGGCGCATGGATGCCCTCCTGGCCGCCCTGGAGGGCAAGGACCGCGCCGATCGACTGGCTGCGCTCTGAGACCCCTTGATCGACCCTCACGCACCCTCCTGATCCACTCCGCCACCCCGATCGGCCGTTCACCCGCCGAACCGTGGTAGAACCCGTCCCCCCTCCCCAGGCGAGACCCCCCAGCATGACTCCCAACGATCCCGATGGAATGGACGAGCTCGAGGAGCTCGAAGAACTGGACGAGCTCGACGAGCTTGAGCCCGCAACCCCGCCCGCGCCGAAGACGCCGGCCGCGAAGCCGGCGCGAGCTGGAGGTGCCAAGTCCGGCGCCAAGTCGGGAGGACGCCCCAAGTCCTCGCGCGACATGGGACCGAAGAAGCTCGAGGTCGGCCAGAAGCGCGAGCTCGAGCAGGCCCCGCTCGAACTCCGCAAGGCGGCCCAGGTGCTTCTCTGGGGATCCTTGCTTCCGTTCCTGTACGGCGTGAACGTCTCGGCCACGGCGGTCAAGGACTCGACGTCCGGGTTCGTCGAATGGGTGAAGGGCGCGCCCGGCAAGTTCCCGTTCCTGCTCTTCGTCGGCAGCAAGGCCATCGTCCTGCTCGGTTGCTGGGTGTTCCACGAAGGCTACCAGGCCACGCACGGTGGCAAGCACAAGAGCCCGATCGCGAGCTTGGCCAAAGCCCACAAGATGGTGACCCCCGTCCTCGCAAGCTTGATCTGGATCGCGGCGATCGCCTGGTGCTTCTCCGTACCGGGACCCGAGTTCCGCGCGCACACCGACTCGGGCGGTGCCTTCGTCGAGACCATGGGGAACGCCCGTCTCGTCGTGGAACTCATGTCCCTCATCCTGGCCGGCGCCACGATCACGCACATCTTCGCCTACGAACACGGCGGCAAGTTCAACCCGAGCTTCCCGCTCATGTTCTGCGGACCGGCGATCGCCGGACTCGTCACGCTGCTCGCCATCCCCCAGGTCCTGGCCAGCGAGAGCAAGCCCATCGGCATGCTGGGCATCGTGGGCTCGATCATCGTCGCCGTCGGTGGCGGCATGGCGTGCAAGACCATGTTGGACTCGATGAAGCAGGCCAAGGTCGCCGGTCAGATCCGGCAGCAGGCCATTCGCGACGAGCGCAAGCGCCAGCGCGAAGAGCGCAGCTAGTTCGCACGTTCGCGTCCGCCGGGCCGGTCGTTGCGATCGGCTCCTCACCCAGGACCTCGTCACGACCGCCCCCAGTTCCAGGCCCGCCTCCCCCGCACCGAGCGGACGCCCTCCGGCGCCCAGCACGGTCGGGGAGATGCGTGCGATGGCGCGCGAGTTCCTGATGCGCAAGGGCCTCGAGAGCGCGCAGTTGGAAGCCGACCTGTTGGTGGCCCACGCGCTCGGGACCGATCGGCTGGGCATGCTGTTGAAGCTCGAGGAGCGCGTCGCCCCGGACCAGCTCGATGCCGCCCGCGAGGCGCTCGTGCGTCGCGGACGACGCGAACCGGTCGCCTACATCACCGGTCGACGCGAGTTCTACGGCAGGCCGTTCCTCGTCGGCGCCGGCGTGCTGATCCCGCGCCCCGAGACGGAGCTCTTGGTCGATCAGGCCCGCGAAGTGCTCGAGGAGCGCGGCGACGACGCGGCACCCGCGCGGGTGCTCGACATCGGGACCGGCAGTGGCTGTCTGGCTGTGACGCTCGCGCTCGAGGTCGAGGGGCTACGCCCGCACGCCGTCGATGCGTCCGAGGACGCGCTGTCATGGGCGCGCCAGAACGGCACGGCTCTCGAGGCGGACGTCGAGTGGATCCACGGCGACGGGTTCGACGTGTTGAAGCGGGGTGCTCCGTGGGACGTGGTCGTCTCGAACCCGCCTTACATCGATCCGTCCCACGCCGAGCAGCTCGAGCCCGACGTGCGCGATCACGAACCGGGCATTGCGCTCTTCGGACCGGCGAACGACCCCGATCTCTGGGCGCGCGAACTCGTGCAGAACGCGTCCAGGTTCCTCGCACCGGGCGGCGTGCTCCTGGTCGAACTCGGTCACGACCAAGCGGCACGCCTGGAAGGAATTGTTTCCGGCATCCAGATCGTGCCGGACCTCAGCGGCGTGCCGCGCGTGCTGCGATTGCAGGCCGGCGACTGAGTCGGCGCAACGCCGGTATCGCCGTAACGGTGAACGCCGCGCATCCAAATGCGCCCAGGGAATTCCGATCCAGGACACGGGCGTCCGCCTACGCCCGTGGACGAGAGTCGACTCACGTCGACCAGGTCCGCGCAGCGCCGACCCGACCTAGGAACCGGAGCGCCAGGCCTCGACGTATTCGGCGATGACCGCGCGATCGGGCTCGGCCATGTCCGTCATGAACACGGCGATCTCGTAGTGCTCGATGACCTTGCTGATGCGCTCGCAGCGCACGACGGCACCGACGCCGGAGACCTTGCGGATGCCCGCATCGCGCGGGAGATCGAACTCGATGCGCAGCACGGTCATCTCCTCGATCGGGCGATCGAGGAAGAAGCACACGCCGCCCCGCGACACGTCCCGGATCATCGCCCGGTGGGCTCCGTCGTCCAGCACGATCGTGATCGGCCATTCCGCGCGGGCGCGGGGGTGGCGACGTTGTTCGTGGCCACCCTGTGCGGGACGGTCCGATCCTTCCGAAGGGGGTTGCAAGGGTTCGGGTTGGGAGGAGGACTCGGTCATGGTGTGGGCTCGGGTAGGACCCGGGAAGAGGTCTCCCGGGGGGCGAATCCTACGTTGCCGGGACGACCGAAGTCCACGTTGCAGAGGCACCTCGCCCTGGATGACTCGGGGCGCTATCCTCCCGGGCACGGGTCGCCGGTTCCAGCGCGCTGCTCCCGAGGCCGAGGGGCCCGGGGCGAGGAGCGCGTCGGAGCCTGATGGCGACGAACCTTTCATCTCAATCGAGTTCGACCTGTCCCCGTGCGCTGTCTCCGGCGCACAGACGTCGAGCGCAGGCGGGGCAAGCCCCGAAGTACAGGAACGGCAATGGCCTCCTTCAACAAAGTGATCCTGATGGGCAACCTGACCCGGGATCCGGAAATGCGTTTCACGCAGAGTCAGATGGCGGTGTGCAAGATCGGCTTGGCGGTCAACCGACGCTACAAGGATTCGCAGACGGGCGAGTGGACCGAGAAGCCCGCCTTCGTGGACGTGACGCTCTTCGGCAAGCGCGCCGAGGCGTTCGAGAAGTTCCACACCAAGGGCCAGTCGGCGTTCATCGAAGGCCGCCTCGAGCTGGACACCTGGGACGACAAGAACACGGGCCAGAAGCGCAGCAAGCTCTACGTCGTCGCGGACAACTGGGAATTCGTCGGCGGCGGCAAGGGTGAGTCCCGCGGCGGCGGCGGCGGCGGCAACTGGGACTCCCAGGACAGCGGCGGAAGTGGTGGCGGCGGTGGCGATTACGGCGGCGGCTTCAGCGGCGGCCAACAACAGCAGGCCTCGTCCGGTGGTTACGGCGGCGGCGGCAGCGGTGGCGGTGGCGGTGGATACGGCGGCGGCGGTGGTGGTGGTGGTGGTGGCGGCGGCGGCGGTGCTCCCGAACCGGCCGGCGGCGACTTCCTCGACGACACGCCTTTCTGATGCGGAACGCGCGGGACCCACGGGGGTCCCGCGATCCTGTCCGTGAGCTCTCCATCCGATGCGCCTCGTCGTCCGACTCTTCGCCGCGCTCCGTGAACGTGCCGGCACCGATGCCCTCGTCCTCGAGGACCTGCCCGACACGCTCGACGTCGCCGGGCTGAAGGCTGCCCTGACCCAGCGGCACCCCGAACTCGGCTCCCTCGGCCACGTCGCGGGCGTCGTCGGCACGACCTACGCGGGCGACGACCATCCGCTGCACGAGGGCGACGAGGTGGCCCTCCTGCCGCCCGTCTCCGGCGGCGACGTCGCAGCGGACTACGAATCCGGCGTCTTCGTGCTTTCGGCGGAGGCCCTCGATCCGGGCGAACTGGCCCGTCGGGTCGGGCACCCGACCTGCGGCGGGGTCGTGACCTTCACCGGCGTGACCCGGGACACGAATCGAGGACAGGACGTGGTCCGGCTCGACTACGAGGCCTTCGAAGCCATGGCGGGGCCCGAGATGAACCGCATCTTCAGCGACTGCGTCGCCCGCTACTGCGAGGGCCCCGAGACGGCCCTGCGCATGGTCTGTGCCCATCGGACGGGCACGGTCGAGGTCGGAGAGCCCTCGGTCGTCATCGCCGTGGCGAGCCCCCACAGGGCCGCAGCCTTCGATGCGGCCCGCTTCCTGATCGACACGCTCAAGGAGCGCTTGCCGGTCTGGAAGAAGGAGATCTACGGCGATGGGCACCACTGGATCGGCGATCGGTCCTGATCCACGGGTTCGGACGCGCCGGTCAGGTCGTCGGCCGGGTCCAGGGTTCGGAAGGAATCCCCCAGGAACAGGCCGCTCGAGGCCGGTTCGCCTTGATCGCGGCTCTCGCTGGCTGATATCCTCTTCGGCCGAAAACCAGCCCGCTCCAGGCGTCTTCCGCCAGGGGCGAGCTCCGCTGGAATTCTCCCATGACGCCGCGCATCACCTCTCTCAACCGCCCTGACGTCGAACGGGAAGACTTGCCCGTCGACGTCCTGGTCGTCGGCGCAGGCCCCGCTGGACTCGCCTGTGCGATTCAACTCAAGCGTGACCTCGACAAGCGCGGGGACGACGAGCGCACGGTACTCGTGATCGACAAGGCCGAAGAGATCGGCCACCACACGTTGTCGGGTGCGGTGATGAATCCGCGCGGCATCGAGGAGCTCTTCCCCGATTGGCGCGAGCGTGGCTTCCCGGTGGAAGCCGCGGTCGGCGACGACTGGGCGGAAGTCTTGCGACCGGGCGGGACGCAGATCGCGCTGCGCGGTGCGCTGTGCCCTCCGCAACTTCGCAACCACGGCAACCTCATCGTCAGCCTGAACAAGGTGACGCGCTGGATGGCCGAGCAGGCCGAAGAGCTGGGCATCGAGGTCTACGCGGGTTTCCCCGCCGCCGAACTCTGCCAGGACGCTGACGGTCGCGTCACCGGCGTGATCACGCGCGACAGCGGCATCGCCAAGGACGGCGCCGAGAAGGGCACGTTCGAACCGGGCATGCGCATCCAGGCCAGCGTCACCGTGATGGCGGAAGGCACGCGCGGCAGCCTCGCCAAGCAACTGTTCAAGGACGAGCGTCTGGGTCTGATGACG
Organism: Planctomycetota bacterium; assembly: GCA_029259575.1. Classification (GTDB taxonomy): domain Bacteria; phylum Planctomycetota; class UBA1135; order UBA1135; genus JAJDEX01. The sequence continues at coordinate 5,262 of JAJDEX010000207.1, forward strand.
GGGCGCAACCCGCAGACCTACGGCACCGGCATCAAGGAGATCTGGCAGGTCACCCCCGAGGTCGGCCGCGAGATGTTCGGCAAGGTGCTGCACACCGGCGGCTATCCGCTCGACACGAAGGCCTACGGCGGTTCGTTCATCTACGGCGTGTCCGAGGATCGTCTCGCACTCGGTTTCGTCGTCGGTCTCGACCAGGGCGACGCGAAACTCGACCCGCACGCCCTGTTCGTGCAGTGGAAGCAGCATCCGCGCATCGCGGGGATGCTCGCGGGCGGCAAGGTCCTGCGCTACGGCGCCAAGACCGTTCCCGAGGGCGGCTACTTCTCGATGCCCAAGCTCCAGGCCGACGGCTTGGTGTTGGTGGGGGACACGGCCGGCTTCCTGAACGCCGCCACGCTCAAGGGCATCCACCTCGCGATCAGCTCCGGCATCATGGCCGCGCAGGCGATCGGCGAAGCGCTGATCGCGGACGACACGTCCGAGGCCCAGCTGGCCAAGTACACCGAACTGTTCGAGTGCTCCCCGGCGCGCGAAGAGCTGTACGGCGTGCGCAACTACCGCCAGGCGTTCGCCAAGGGCCTCGTCGCCGGCACGCTCGACTTCGGCGTCCAGATGATCACCGGCGGCCGCGGCTTGAAGAAGAGGCGCACCGGACACGAGGACCACGAGTGCATGCAGCCGCTCGCCAAGTCCAAGTTCCAGAAGCCCGCCTTCAACGACACGGACTCCCTCGACAAGCTGACCGACGTCTACCTGTCGGGCGCGCTGCACGAGGAAGATCAACCGTCGCACCTGGTCGTCGTCGATCCGACGATCTGCGTCGATCGCTGCACGCAGGAGTACGGCAACCCCTGCCAGCACTTCTGTCCGGCCGCCGTCTACGAGTGGCCCGAGGGAACGCCCGAGGTCGTGATCAACGCGAGCAACTGCGTCCACTGCAAGACGTGCGACATCATGGACCCGTACGAGAACATCGAATGGGTCGTCCCCGAGGGCGGCGGCGGTCCCAAGTACGTCGACATGTAAGTCGGCACACCATCCCACATGCGCATCACCACCACGACCGCCGGCAAGCTCGGCAAGACACCGCTCCTCGTTCTTTGCGTGGCGGAAGGCTCCAAGCCCTCCGTTCCCGCTGGCGTGAAGCTGCCCCCCGGCTTCACCAAGGACTTCGACGGCAAGGCCCGTTCGACCAGCTCGACCTTCGCCACCAGCGGACCTGCCGAACGCGTGCTGCTGATCGGCACCGGCACGGAGCTCTGCGACGAGGGCCTGCGGCGCGTCGCTGCGATCGCCGCCCAGCAGGCCGAATCGCTCGGCGCGGCCAAAGCCGTCCTCGTGGCGCCCAAGGGTTCCAAGTCGTTGCCCGGTGACCGCATCGGTCGTGCGCTCGCCGAGGGCGCAGCGATGGGGGCCTACCGCTTCGACAGCCAGAAGAGCGAACCGACCAAGCCGAAGTGCTCCGGTGTCGCGATCGCCACGGACGACGCCGCCACCAAGCGCGGCGTGAAGGACGGCGTGTCGCTGGCCGAGGCCAACGCCTTCACGCGCGACCTCCAGAACCTCCCCGGCAACAAGATGACGCCGCGCGACTTCGCGAAGTACGCGCGTCAACTGGCCGCCGGCAACAGCCGCATCACCTGCAAGGTGATGGACGAGAAACAGATGGCCGCGATGGGCATGGGCCTGCTCCTGGGAGTGTCCCAGGGCTCGACCGAACCGGCGCGCCTGCTGCACCTCACGTACAAGCCGAAGGGCAAGGCCAAGGGGCGCGTCGCGCTCGTCGGCAAGGGCCTCACGTTCGACGCGGGTGGCTACTCGCTGAAGCCGCCGGCCAAGATGGACGAGATGCGCTACGACATGTCGGGCGGCGCGGCGGTCCTCGGGTGCTTCAAGGCGCTGCGCGACCTGGACGTCCCGGTCGAGGTCCACGGCATCGTCGGTTGCTCCGAGAACCTGATCGACGGCAACGCCACGAAGCCGGGCGACGTGCACACGGGCATGGCCGGCAAGACGGTCGAGGTCCTGAACACCGACGCCGAAGGCCGCCTGGTCCTCGCCGACTGCCTCACCTACACCTGCCGCAAGGTCAAGCCGGACACCATCCTGGACCTGGCGACGTTGACCGGTGCGGTGATCGTCGCGCTCGGCCACGAGGTCAGCGGCATCTTCCCCTCGAACGACACGCTGCGCGACGCCCTGATCGCCGCCGGCGAACGCACGGGCGAGGCCTGCTGGCCGTTGCCGCTCCTCGACGTCCACAAGGATGCGATGAAGGGCAAGCACGCCGACCTCCAGAACATCGGATCACCGGCCGTCGGTGCCGGATCCAGCCAAGGCGCGGCCTTCCTGTCCCACTTCGTCGAGGGCGACGTGGACTGGTGTCACCTGGACATCGCCGGCACCGCGTGGAACACCACGAACCGGGACTGGGTCGGCGGCGCAGCCGGCTCCGGTGTCGGCGCGCGACTCCTCTTCGAATATCTCGCGAACCGCTAGTCTGCGTTCGCTCCCTTCTCCGCACACGTCACCGCTCCCTACCCCCCTTACATCGTGACCCAGCAGCAACTCATCCCCGGATTGGCCGGGGTGCCCGCAGCCGAATCCGCCATCAGCTTCATCGATGGCCAGGCAGGCATCCTCGCGTACCGGGGGCACCGCATCGAGGTGCTCGCGGAGAAGAGCAACTTCGAGGAGACCTCCTGGCTCCTCTGGTACGGGACGCTTCCCACGCGCGCCGAACTGGACGGATGGCGCCGTCGACTGGCCGAGGCGCGTCAGCTCCCCGACTCGATCTATGACTACATCCGCGCGCTGCCCAAGGACGGGCATCCGATGGAGGCGTTGCAGGCCAGCCTCGCCGTGCTCGGCATGACCGGTGGCACCGTCGACCTCAAGGATGCCGCGTCGCGGGATGCGGCTTGTGTGCGCGTCCTGGCCGCGATCCCGTTGCTCGTGGCGGCCTTCGATCGTCACCAGAACGGCCAGGACTTCGTCAAGCCCGACGCGGACCTGTCGACCGCGGCGAACTTCCTGTGGTGTCTGAACGACCGCAAGCCCAGCCCGATCGAGGAGCGCATCCTCGATTGCGCGTTGATCCTGCACGCCGAGCACACGATGAACGCGTCGACGTTCGCTTGCCGCGTCGTGGCGTCGACCGAGACGGGTCCCTACACCGCGACCTCCGGCGCCGTGGGGTGCCTCTACGGTCCGTTGCACGGAGGCGCGAACGAACGCGTCCTGCGCCAACTGCGTGAGATCAGCGGTCCCGACGCGGTCGAGGCCTGGTTCGACGCGAAGATGGCCAAGAAGGAGAAGGTCATGGGCCTGGGTCACCGCGTCTACAAGACCAAGGACCCGCGCGCCAACAACCTGCAGCTCCTGGCCCGTGAACTCTTCGAGAGCCACGGCTCCACACCGCTGTACGACATCGCCCTGACCATCGAGCAACTCGCTGCGGAACGCATGGGCGATCGCGGCATCTGGCCGAACGTCGACTTCTTCAGCGGCATCGTCTACGACAAGCTCGGCATCCCGAGCGACGTGTTCACGCCGATCTTCGCCATCGCTCGCACCGCGGGTTGGTTGGCGCACTGGCGCGAGCAGATGGAGGACAACAAGCTGTTCCGCCCGGGCCAGATCTACACCGGCGTCCACGACGCCACCTGGGTCGACCTGGACGCTCGCTAGGGCTTTCCAGTAGCCGAGGGCCCTGATGGCCCCAGATCGCGCCTCCATCGCAGCCCCGCAGGCTGGCGGTGGGGGCGCGGCGCATTTCCGAGGATTCCCCGGCCCCCCGAACCGTCCGATTGCGGAGGCGGTGTGGAAGAGGGCTGCCAAGCCGGCGCCCCCGTCACCTTGGATCTCAACATGCGCTTCGCTCTGCTCGCCCTTCTCGTCCTGTCCGCCTCCGCTTCGGCCCAGAACGTCTGGTACGTCGATTCCCAGGCGGCCCCCCCTGGGAACGGTTCCGCTGCGACCCCGTACAAGTCGATCCAGTTCGCGATCTTCCAGGCCGGCGTGGTCGACGGGGATCAACTGCACCTGGCGCCCGGCACCTACAACGAACCGATTTCGCTGAGCAACAAGCGGCTCGAGATCATCGGCACGGGCGGACCGGAGGTCACGATCATCGACGGCGGGGGCACCGCCAGCGCGGTCAGCGTGGCTGGCTCGAACACGAACGGGTCACGCATCGAGGGACTCACGTTGACGAACGGCGGCGGTACGCCGGGCGTCTGGGGCACCTTCCCGACGCTTCCGGGCGGCGGAGGTCTGTTCGTCGAGAGCACGACGCTGACCGTGTTCGATTGCGTGATCACCGGCAACGAGTTCCTGGGGGTCGGCGGCGGATGCTTCGTGCACGACGCCTCGCTCATCATCAAGGACTCGAGCTTCGTCGACAACGGCGTCTACTTCTGGTCCCAGATCCAGGACGGCGGCGCGATCTTCTCGCAGGACTCGACGGTCGTGTTGAGCGGCTGCCTGCTCGACAACAACAACACGTACGCCAGCGCCGGCGCCATCCGTCAACGCGGTGGTGCCCTGCGTCTGGAGACCTGCACGTTCCGGGACAACGCCGCCGGATTCGCCGACGGCGGCGCCGTGCTCGTCTGGGAGACGCTGACGGTCATCGAGGACTGCATCTTCGATCACAACCTCGCCCTGGACCTGGGTGCGGGCGGCGCGCTCGCTTGCTGGGCCTCCGACGTCACCGTGGACGACTGCACGTTCACCCGGAACGAGGGCGACGACGGCGGCGCCATCTACAGCACGGGTTCGATCCTGGACGTCATGACGTCGCAGTTCGATCGGAACAGCTCGTGGGAGTACGACCCGGTCGGCTTCGCAGGTCGTGGGGGCGCGATCGCGCTGGGCGGGTTCAGTCCCGGCTCGGTGTTGATCGAGACCTCGACCTTCACGAACAACGTCGCCGAGGGCTCGCCCGCCTTCCCCGGGCTGGGTGTCGGCGGCGCGATCTACGGTCCCGCTCTGGTCGATCGCTGCACCTTCTACGGCAACGAGGCGTACGACGAGGACGGAGCGGTCAGCGGTTCGGACGTCGCGAACTCGATCCTGTGGAACAACCTCCCCAACGAGGCCGGAAGCGGCGCGACGATTCGCTATTCGGACGTCCAGGGCGGTTACCTCGGCACGGGCAACCTCGATGCCGACCCGCTCTTCTGGTTGGCGGACGAGGGCGACCTGCACCTGCGTACGGGTTCGCCGGCGGTGGATGCGGGCGATCCCGGCACGATGCTCGACCGCGACGGCAGCCTGGTCGACATGGGCGCTTACACCTGGAACGGCGATTACCGACCGCCGACGATCACGTACTGCGTCCCGAAGACCACTTTCTCGGGTTGTGTGCCCACCGTCAGTTCGACCGGGACACCGTCGATGGG
>JAJDEX010000208.1 GCA_029259575.1 Planctomycetota bacterium
CCAGGAACAAAGTGGCCCCGTCCGCGACCCGAAACTTCCCCAAGCGCGAACCCGCGGCCCCCGTGAACGCGCCTTTCACATGACCGAAGAGCTCGCTCTCGACGACGCCCTCGGGGATCGCTGCGCAGTTGAGGTAGACGAGCGGTTGGTTCGCGCGTCGTGAATGGGCGTGTAGGCGGCGCACGACGAGTTCCTTACCCACGCCGGTCTCTCCCGTGACCAGAACGGGCAGGTCCGCCGACGCGACGAGGTCGATCTCGTCCATCAAGCGCTGCGTCACGCGACCGCGACCGATCAAGCGTGCGCCATCCCGCTCCATCGCGTCCTGCACCAGATCGCGCGCGACGAGGCCACGGTGTTCGGCCTCCTTCTCGAGCGTGTCGACCAACGTTCCGATGCGCAGGGCGGCGGCGGCCAGGGCCGTCAGGTACTGCAAGAACACGTCCTCGACGCCGTCGAAACGGCCCGGCCGGAGCGAATCGATGGTCAGGACACCGACCAAGTCGCCCTCAACGCGCAGCGGGCAAGCCACGCACGAGTGCACGAGATCGTGGCCGTGCGGCGCTGCCTCCATGAAGCCGTCCAGAGGGTCCGGGCGATCGTCGTCCGGGGCGAATCGAACGGGCTGGTCGACGAGACAGGCTTCGGCCAAGCGCGGGTTCTCGTCGAGCGCGAGGCGTCGTCCGAAGACTTCGGGGGACAGGCCGGACGCGGCGACAGGGACCAGGTCGCGCCCCTCCAAACGCAAGAGCGCCACCGCATCGCAGGTCAAGACCTCGCGCACGACGTCGACCACGCGGCGCGAGCGATCCTGCGCCGACAGGGCGGAGGTGATGTCCAAGGCGATGGGCAACAGGGCTTCGAGTGCGGGTGATGTCATGAACACAACCTCGGTTGTGCACGACACGACGCCCATGCGTTGTGGTTCGTACAACGCGGGGGCATTGGCCCCCCCACAGGCCTCCCCACATGCATCGAGGCCGTCGGCACGGATTGTGCTTGGGTCCGGTTGCCATGAAGACACCCCATCTGATCGATCCCGACATGCATGTCTCGGAGCTTGTGCTCCATCATCCCTGGAGCTGGAGCGTTCTGCGTAGCCACAACATCGATGTGTGTTGTGGCGGGGACGCGACTCTGAGCGTGGCCTGCGCCCGCAACTCGGTCGACCTCGAAGCTCTGCAGAACGAGATCCTGAAGTCGGACGTCGTTCCGCCCGAACTCGTCTTCTGGGACCAACGTCCAGCCTCGGACCTGATCGAGCACATCCTCGATCGGTTCCACGCCAAGCACCGCCGCGACCTGCCGGTGTTCCTCGAGATGGCGCAGGCCTGCGAGATCGCGCACGGATCGGGTCCCGATTGGCCCGAGGAGTTGCTCGCTCACCTGGAGCACATGGCGGCCGAGCTCGAGCTGCACATGCGCAAGGAGGAAGAGGTGCTCTTCCCGTTGATCCTGCGCGGCATGGGACGACACGCCCTGATGCCGATCGGCGTCCTGAAGGGGGAACACGATGACCACGGAGACAACCTGAAGCGCATGCGGGAGATGACGGACCAGTTCCGTGCTCCGGCGCACGCGTGTTCGACGTGGGTGGGTCTCTATCGCAACTTGGCCGCTCTCGAGGACGAGTTGATGATGCACATCCACCTCGAGAACAACTTGCTCTTCCCGCGAGTCCTGAAAGGTGAGGGCTGAACGATGACGACATCGATGCGTACGTTCTGCCGCGAGCTCGATCGCGGCGGTAAACAGAATCTGTCCACGATCGCGCGCTTGCGAGGCGCCGAGCAAGCCATGCGCGAGCTCCTCGCGCTCACGCCGGAACTCGACGCGGAATGCATGGCTCTCCCCGAGGAGGGTTATGGGCGCTATCTCCACCACGTCTGCGACGATGACGGCGCAGTCGTGGTCGTGATGGTCTGGCCTCCCGGGTATGAGGGCTCGATCCACGACCATCGCACGTGGGGCGTCATCGGCATGCACACGGGGCAACTGCGCATCACCAACTACGTGCGCAACGACAATGGTCATGTGGAGGGTCGGGCGCGCATCGAGGCCACGGCCACGGTGACGTTGGATGAGGGTGGCATCGGTACAGCGCTTCCGCCGCACGAGGACATCCACCGCATCAGCAATCCGACGGACGAGGTCGCGATCTCGATCCACGCCTACGGTCGCAACGCGGACCAGTGCACCGCCTTCGATGCGGAGGCCGGCACGTGCTCGATGCGCGACCTGGCCTTCACGGAGCGCGGCTGGCGGGATCGAACGGCTCCCACACCGCGCCGCAGGCCGGCCAACTCGAACGCGCGCGTGACGACGATCATGACGCCGAACCCGCATTGGGTGTACGCGGACGAGTCCTTGGACCGCGCGCGGGGGCTGATGGACTGGTTCTCCTTCCGTCACCTGCCGATCATCGAGAACAAGCAGCTCGTCGGTGTGTTGTCGGACCGCGACCTCCTGTCGGCGACGGGCGGACTGCCGCTGGAGGAACGACGCCGAGCCCGAAAGGACGGCCAGGTTGATCCGCCGATCTCGACGTGCATGACGCGTGGCCCGGTGTGCCTCGAGGAGAGCGCGACGGTGATGGATGCCGCCATGCAGTTCCTCGATCGCGGTATCGGTTGCCTGCCGATCCTCGACAAGCAGGGCGGTCTCGTCGGGATCGTGACCGAGAAGGACGTGCTCGAGATGTTCCTCGACGATCACGACGGGATCGGGCTGAATCCTCCGCCCCAGGACCCTCCGGTGCACCAGATCATGACGAGTCAACCGTTGCGCGTCCCGACGTCCACGACGATCGCGGATGCGGCCAAGATCAGTCGCTCCAACGGTGTGCGCCACCTGCCGGTGACGGACGAAGAACGCTTGGTGGGCATGGTGTCCGACCGGGACCTGCGCCGAGCCTTCGGCAAGGGACTGTCCGCGACGACGGAACTGGGTGACATCATGCAGACGAACATCGTCGGCATCGACCCGACGACGACGGTGTCCCGGGCGATCCACAAACTGGTGCGCGGCCGCTTCAGCGCTCTGCCGATCCTTGATCCGATCTCCGGATTCGTCGGCCTCCTGACGACCGCTGACATTCTCGAACACTGTCTGGCGGCCTACGCGACCTCCTCGCGTTGAACTTTCCAAGGCTCGAGGAAACTGCATCACCATTGGGCGCAAAGCGTCGATGGACGCAGGATGCGTACCCTTCTCCTCGGACTCCTGACCGTCGTTCTCGCACCCCATGCCGTCGCGCAGTTCGAATCGACGCGCCCCTTGATCGCGAAAGCGGACTCGAACCCGGTTCCTGGGATTCCCTTCGACGGGTTGTGGTCGCGCCAGCTCTTCATCGGAGAAGGCAACAGCTTCCTCTCGCCGGTCGACGGCGGATACTTGGACACCGTCGAGCACTATCGGATCCGTTGGAATTCCGAGCAGAGGACGTACGACGGACTCGAAAGGAGCAACATGCGCGTGATGCCGCTCGGTGCGTCGCGGTTGCTCATGGAATACGACCAGTCCCAGTCCGGTCGGACGTGGGTCCACGTCGTGCGCTGGGACGGTGCGGAGATGCACCTCTTCGACTTCGACGTCGATGACGCGTCCGACTTCGCTCGCCACATGCGGGCGAACGGGGTCACGATGAATGACGGTGTCGCGTCGGGCGCCTCCGCTTCGATCCTGCAGGCGCTTCGCTCGCTCCCGCTGCCCGAACGCGGTCACGACCGTCGTTGGCGAAGGCCGAATCACGCCGAGATGGGCGAGATCTGGAACTACTTCGAGATCGTGCGCTGGATCGACCACCAAGATTCGATCGTGCGCCAGATCTCGGCTGCGGAGGACTCGCTCCAGAGCCTGGGTGACCTGCACCAGGCCCACTACTTCGCGGATCAGGCGCACTGGCCGCAGCTGGGCCATCTGCACGCGCTCGCCATGGGCCCCTTCGAGTTCGGCTCGTTGGGCGGGTTCGGATTCGCGGCATTGACGGGGGATTCGATGCCGATCTTGAAACGCCTCGACGAACGCATCGAGGCCCGCATGAAGTGGGTCGGAGAGCAGGTCGAGGTCGTCGAGCACATCGAACACGTCGACGATCCGGACGACCGGTTCGACTTCGTGATCCGAGCGGATCCCGGCGAGCTGCTGAAGTTCCACATGGTGATCACCGACAACGACGGCAAAGTGCTCGAGGACACGCACGCCAAGGGTGAACCGGTCATCGCGCCCGTCATGGGCGACCTTCCCGAGGGCATTCAGTGGGCGCTGCGCACGATGGCCTTGGACGAGAAGTTGACGCTCAACATCCCGCCGCACCTCGCGTTCGGACCGCAGTTCGGCGTGCTACGCGTCGAGCTCGAGATCGTCAAGCGCCTGCCGAACTCCGTGGACAGACCGCCGCTGCGCGACCAACTCGGGTACTACATCGATACGGTCGACGCCGAAGAGACACCGTCCGGGCTGCGATACCGGGACCTCGCGGTCGGAGAGGGCGAGCCGCCGGAACGGGGTCGCAAGGTCCGCCTCCGATCCATGGCGTGGAACGCCATGGGGGCTGCCCTGGGCGAGCCACAGGAGGTCACGACCACTGTCGGAGCGGACGACATGTTCGCAGGTGTCACCGAGGCCCTGCAGACGATGAGCGTGGGCGGACAGCGCGTGCTCTTCGTCCCCCACCAACTGGCGGACACGTCCCGTGAACGCGCTGGAACATCGCAATGCGTCGTGGTGGAGCTGCTCGAACTGCTCGATTGATTCGGCAACACCGAGCGTGGCGGGGAATCGAGGCGATGCTTGTTCTGGGTTGAGGTTGTTCGGAACATGGGCCCATGCGAATGGAGGGCACGCTCGGCTGGTTGGTGGGTTTCGGCCTCAGTCTCCTGGGGACGTCGGCGCTCGCTCAGCACCCGAGCGTTCCGGAGCACCCTTCGCCGACGCCGAACTCGGTGGAGTACCACGTCACGCGTTGGAACCAGGACGATGGCCTGCAACAGAGCACCATCCACGCGATCGAGGAATCCGCAGAGGGCTTCCTGTGGATCGGAACGGCCAACGACCTGATTCGGTTCGACGGAGAGACGTTCACGCCGATTCGAACCACCACCAGAATCGACGGGATCCTGGCCCTCGAACAAGCGCGCGACGGTGCGCTTTGGATCGGGACGTCCGGACAAGGCCTGCTGCGCCATGAATCCGGCGACTTCCAGGTCGTCGGCGAACACACTTCGCTCGGTGAGATCCAGAACTTGCTCGAGGACTCCGCTGGCGTGCTCTGGATCGGAGGATCCGAAGCCCTGGGTCGCATCGGCGCGAACGGCATCGAACTCGTGCTTCCGCACGCCGTGCACGATCTGGAATTGGATACCGACGGTGTGGGCTGGGCCGCGACGGATGCGGGCGTCTGGAAGCTCGAAGAAGCGCCGCGCCACCTGGACACGAACGGTCACGAGGTCGAACTTCTGGCAGCGGGACGATCGGGAACGATGTGGGCGGTCGGTTTCTCGTTCGTGGCGGCTATGCAGGGCGAGCGTCTGGGCCCGATCACCAACACGAGTCCGACCCAGCACAACACGTGCGCGACACTGGACGTCGAAGGCAATCTCGTCGTCGGAGGAGAGCACGAACTCCGGACCTACCGCGTCTCTCAGGAACTCCTGCGGACGATTCAGGCCGAAAGCACGGCGACCCTGGAGGAGCCGGTGCTGGCGCTGCACCTCGACCACCAGGGCAACCTCTGGCTGGGCACGAAGGGCCAGGGCCTGGTGCGCCTCGCCCGTCCGCCTTTCCGCAGGTTGGCCACCAGCGATGGGGTGAACGCCCCGGTTCGAGGTGTCGCCGCGACCCTGGATGCTGTTTGGCTCGAGAACTTCAACCCGTACTTCCTGCGACACGATGTGTCGGGGCTGTCGCGCATCGACATCAACAACGACGGCCAGTTGTCCGCCGTTCAGATTCTCGGCGCAACGGCCAACGACGTCTTGTGGGCCTGGAGCTCCAACGGTCGGATCGTTCGCGTCGAGCCGATCGGATCGTGTGACGTGTGGGAACTTGCCTACCGCCAACTCGAGGGCGTCGTCTTCGACGGCGAGGTCACCTGGCTCGGCAGCGAACTCGGCCTGGTCCGGTTCGACGGTGAGGACTTCACTTCGATCCCCCTCGCCGGTCTCGGAGCCGTCAAGCCGACCACCGTGGACGCGGACGGCGGCGTCTGGTTTCTCTACCAAGGTGGCATCGGACGCTACCGTCACGACGACCTGCAATTGCACGAACTCGATGGATCCCCCATCGCCAAGTGGCGCGACCTCACCTTCGACGCGACCGGCACAGGCTGGATCACGACGTATGGCGAAGGACTGTTGCGGTTTCGAGATGGCGACTTCCAACGAATCGACCCTTCGCACGGGCTCGGTGATTCGTTCTTGGGCGGCGTGATCGCGCATGCCGGCTGTTTGTGGATCAACACGAACAACGGAGTGATGGTGGCCTCGATCGCCGACCTGAACTTCGTGGCCGACGGCAAGCGCGACCGGGCCCACGTGCGCATGCTTCAGACGGGCGAGGGCAACGGCAGCATGAGCGCCATGGGACCGGACGGGAACTTGTGGTTCCCCAACGTCGACGGCGTCACGGTCGTGGATCCCGAGGTGGCTCGACCGGTCAGCAGCACGCCTCCGGTCCTGGTGGGCGGTGCGGTGGCGGACAACACCTCGTTGACGCGAGTCGGCGGAGTCCTCGAGGTGCAACCCGGCACGTCGTCCCTCGAGATCGCCTACACCGCGGCCACGCTCTCCCGGCAGACCCGCCCCGCGTTCCGGTATCGCCTGCTGGGATCCGACGACGACTGGACCGAGGCCGGACAACGGCGGGTCGCGTACTTCACCCACCTCGCTCCAGGCGACTACGTGTTCGAGGTCGCTGCGACCGGGGACGGAAGCGGTTGGAGCCCGGTGCCCGCGCGCCTGCCTGTCTCCGTCCTGCCGTTCTTGCACGAGACTTGGTGGTTCCGTTCGCTGATCGTCGCGGCGGCGATCGGCCTCGTGCTCGCGCTCTACCGGTATCGCGTCGGTCTACTGCGACGTCACAATGCGGCGTTGCACCTCGAGATCGTCGAGCGTGAGAAGCTCGAAGCCGAACGTCGCGAGATCGAAGAGCGCCTCCATGAATCACAACGCCTGGAGGCGATCGGACGCCTCGCCGGCGGTATCGCCCACGACTTCAACAACGTCTTGACGGCGATGCTGGGGCGCACCGAACTGCTGGGTGACAGCTCGGCCGTGCGGCAGGATCCTGAACTGACCGAGCATGTGCAGAGCTTGCACGACTCGGGCCACCGCGCCGCGTCCCTGACCCGCCAACTGCTCGCCTTCAGCCGGCAACAGGTCCTGCAGCCGCAAGTGCTCGACGCCAACCTCGTCATCAGCGGGCTCGATTCCATGCTGCGGCACCTGATGCCCGACAACGTGTTGATGGGGCTCGATATTCGGGCGCAGGGATCGCACATCCGCGTCGACCCGAGCCAGCTCGAGCAGGTGGTGATGAATCTCGTGCTCAACGCGCGCGACGCCATGCCGTCCGGCGGGCAGATTCGGGTGAAGACCGAGGCCATCGACCTCGACGGCGTCGCGGGTGACCTCAATCCGGACGGTCGCTCCGGCGCACACCTCGTCATCTCGGTCGAGGACACGGGGCATGGCATCGACGACGCCACCCTGCCGCACGTCTTCGAGCCGTTCTTCACGACGAAACCGGGTGCCATGGGAACGGGTCTCGGCCTCGCGTCCGTGCACGGCATCGTCAACCAGTCCGGTGGTTTCATCACGGTCAAGAGCGCGCCGAACCAAGGCACGACGTTCCGCGTCCTCCTGCCGATCGTGCATCAGGAACCGGTGGTCGTCGTGCAGCCGAAGGCGCCGCTCCAACGCGGTGGCCCCGAGACCATTCTGCTCTGTGACGACGACGACCACGTGCGCGAGACGCTGTCCACGCTGCTTCGCAATCACGGGTATCGCGTTCACGTTGCGGCCAGCGCATCCGAAGCGTTGGACATCGCCCAGGACCTGCCCGGGATTCGCCTCTTGATCACCGACGTGATCATGCCCGAGATGGATGGTCGCCAGCTCGCGACCGAGATCGAATCGAGGTATCCGCAGATTCGCGTGCTCTTCATCTCGGGTTACTTGAACGACATCGACTTGCAGTTGGGTTTCGATCCGGGCTCCGCCATCAAAGGTTTCCTCGAGAAGCCGTTCGCGCCGGTCCGCCTGTTGCGCGAAGTGCGGCGACTGCTGCTGCCCGAGTTGCGCTCGGTCATGCGGAAGTAGCCGCGCTCGAGTGCGCGGCGGTTTCGGACGCGTTCATCACCGACCGCGGCGATACGGATCGACGGCCGCGTACTGGCATTGCGGCGCAACAGAAAGGTCGATCAGGAGCGGGTGCGATAGGGTGGCGGTGACCTCGACCCGAATTGCTCCACTTGTAGGAAAAGGAAGGCGAGGCAAGAGCGGGGTTCCCGCGCGGACATGTCCCAGCGATCCAGAAGGGCATGGTCCTACCGAACAAACCCCTCTGGACCGCAAACGCTGGGCGTTTCGGCTCCTGAATCGTTGAAAGTCCGTCGTTCTGCCGAATTGCGGCACGGGCTTCGCAACAACCCCATTCGCGGGTTTGGATCTAGGCTGAGAGTCCCCCCACGCTCTCTCCCTGCCAGGCTTCCCATGTCCACGCTCCGCGACCGCTTGGAGACTCTCCATGCGGCCATCCCTGCCAAAGCGCCAACTCGCACCGACGACATCCTGACCCGCTCGCAAGACGCCCTTCGCAACGGCGGCATCCTCGATCGGATCCCAAGAGTCGGTACACCCCTTCCCGCGTTCGAACTTCCGGACAGTGACGGAACGCCGATCCATCTGCACGACCGCCTTCGCAACGGTCCGTTGATCGTCACGTTCTTCCGCGGCGGTTGGTGTCGCGACTGCCGTGCGGAGTTGGAAGCCCTGCAAAGCCAGTACGCCGCCGTCCGCGAGATGGAGGCCGACGTCATCGCGATTTCACCGTGCACGGTCGCCGTCAACGCTTCGACCCGCCAGAAGCTGGGCATCACCTTTCCGATCTTGAGCGACGCGGGCAACGCGTACGCCGACGAGTTGGGGTTGGCCTACACGTTCTCCGTCGAACTCCGCGAGCTGTACGAGCACCTCGGCATCGACCTCGAGGCGCACAACGACGACGACTCCTGGACCTTGCCGATCCCCGCGCGTTTCGTCGTCGATGGCCTGGGGACGATTCGCAGCGTCCAGGCCGACCCCGACCCCACGCGGCGCCCTGAACCGGCCGAAACGGTCGATGTGCTGCGCCATCTGGGGTGAACAGGCGCAGATCGGTGCGCGCAACCCCGTCCCGCACCGTGCGACCTGCAGGATCCGAGCAGCGCGCTAGAATGCGGGAATGAACGCCATCCTCCGCACGCTCCTGCTCGCTCCCCTCGCCGTCACCGTCGCATGTCAGTCCATGCCCGATCAGCGCGAGGTCGAATCGCCCTGGGTCGAGGCCTTCGTGGCGCCCACCGAGATCACGACGTCCCGCATGCGACTCGTGCCGCTCGAGCCGAGTCTCAACGCGCTCGACTTCCTGGCCGCGCAGAACAGCCTCGAGCACCTGCAGACCACGCTGCAATGGGGCGGTTGGCCTTCGCGGGACGCCACGCAGGCCGATAACGAGGGCGACCTTCAGAACCATTGGAACGAGTTCGAGAACAAGGAAGCCTACGCCTATTCGGTGTTGGCACCTGCAGGCGCGCCCTGCATCGGCTGCGTCTACCTGAACCCCGACCAGGACGATCCGCGCAGCCTGCGCATGGCCTATTGGGTCGTCGAGAGCGAACTCGAGAACGACCTGGACGTGCATGTCGTGGACACCGTGCTCGACATGATCGCCGACACGTGGCCGGTGGACGTCGTGACGATCGGACATCCCGAGCAGAACCCGCGTGGCATCAAGATCCTGGAACAGCGAGGGTTGGCGCGCGCCAGCGACGACCCGAACGTGCACGTGTTCCAGTGGAAGCGTTGAGCCGATGACCCCTGGCGGGATGCGCACGTCGAGATCCACCTAGGTGGACGCGCGCGCCTCGCGCTGGGCCTCACGGGCCTCCATCGCCAGTCGACTTCGCATCTCCTGGATGGCGAGGCCGACGTGGCGCTTCTCGAGCCCCGAGTACGTCGCGGCTTGCTGCAAGAACGAGCGCTCGGCGGCGCAGATGGAACCGTCGACCAGGGACATGCGCACCATCGTCAGCAGCCAGGCATGCGCCTCCTCGCGGTTGCGCGGCTTGCGGAAGGACGTTTCGGGCACGTCTTGGGTCAAGACCCGCTCGACCGTGGTGCTCGGAATGCCGGCGCGGCGCCCCAGATCGATGACGGCTTCGCGTTCGCGGTCGGTGATGATGCCGTTGGCACGCACGACGCCGGCGGACCAGACGATCAGGCCCGATGAGGAGACTTCGGCGACCTCGAAGGCCTTGGCTTCGCTCACGGGGTCGGCCGGGATCTCGGGAACGAGGCTCTCGACCTCGGCCAACAGCGCGGCGCCCAACACGGTGTTCGAATGTTCGATGGCCTGCAGCGACCATGCATGACGATCCCCACGGCGCGCCGCACCGCAGTAGCGACATTCCGGCTCGAGGTCGTCGACGTCGTGCGCGGAGCAGTTCCAGCAGAACGTGGTCGTGAAGGCCGGTCGCAGGTCGGTCGTGCTGCCGGCCTTGCGCGTGAACACGAACAGGGATCGACGGAAGAAGCGCTCCTTGGAGAGCAGTTTGCGCCCCCCGGAACTGCGGCGCGCTTTGCAGCCATCCCAGACGATCTCGACGACGGCCCGGTCGAGCGACTCGCCCCCGAGCACACCGAGGAGCCGCACGGATCCGACCGCGCAGTCGTCGAAGAAGATCCGCGCGTTCAGGTCGTCGGGCTCGAGGTCGGCCGCGTACGCCTGGCAGTAGTCGTCACTGGCGACACACGTCAGGTGAGCGATCGAGCCACTGCGGTCGGACGCGACCTTGCGCCAGAAAGCGACCGAGGCGCGGTCCTCGAGCATCGGCGCGTTCATGCCCGGATCCCGCTGCTGATAGACGCGCATGCCGGCGATCTTCGCTTCGTCCTCGGGCACCCATTGGCTGCCCTGCGTGATCTCGGTGAGCACCCAGTCGAACGACCCGTTGCGCGCCAGGCAGTCGCAATGATCGCATTTCGCGCCGCGATTGCCGGTCAGGGAGGCACCGCAGTTCGGACACTGACCTTCGATCAGGCCGGGACCTTGCAACGACTTCGTTCCGGCGCGACGCACGAACGTCCAGCACTCCAGGAACTCCTCGCGTGCGAGCTTGGAGCCCGAGATCGACTCGCCCTTCACGGGGTCGATCCGGTAGATCCTCGCTTGGAATGGAATCCGCACCGTGATCGTGTCGAACTCGCGGCCCGCTTCGACGTGTTGGATCGACAGCTTGCCGGTGCGCACGTCATCCATCCCTTGACGCCAGCCGTCGAGCTTCTGGCCAGCGATCTGCAGGGAGAAGCGCTCGTGAACGCCGTCGCTGACGAAGGCGCGCAGCGGCGCAAGGTCCTGGGCGCACCAAGCGTCCTGCGCCACCGCGAAGGCCTT
>JAJDEX010000209.1 GCA_029259575.1 Planctomycetota bacterium
AATTCCCCGCGCCGCGTTGCGTGTAGGACCCGTCGTGCGCGTGGTGCTGAACCGAGGTCAGCACGTACTCCTTGCCCTCCTCGGAGGGGTACGCATGTCGACTCAGCGTGAACTTCGCGCCCGGCGTGAACGTGTCGACGCCGCTGGCCCCGTGGACGATGTCGTAGAACGCCTCCTCGGCCTCCATGCGCGACTTCGTCTTGTCGTCCGCGTGGGCGGCGTCGGCGTACTTGCCGGGGTACTCGAAGCGTTCGTAATCGTCCGTCCCGGGCTGATCGATGACCGTCGGGCTCTCGGCGAAGAGGCTGGTCAACGGGGTCTCGAAGTTGAAATCGAGGTGACTCCACTTGCCGCTGATGAACTCGAACTGGTGCTCCCAGAGGTGGATGTGGTCCACCGCGAGCGTGCCTTCGTCGTAGGGCACTTCGGCAGGATCCGACTCGCAGTAGCCGACATCGCTGTCCGCCATGACCAGGACCTGTTTCGTGTCCTCGTGGCGGAAGTAGTAGTAGATGCCCTCGTCCTCCATCAGGCGCGAGACGAACGCGAAGTCTGTCTCGTCGTACTGCACGCAGTACTCGAGCGCGGGGTGCGTACCCGTGACGCCGGTCGTCTCGAACGCATCGAAGCCCGCGTCGGCGAAGACCTGTTCGATGATCTCGATGACGGACTTCTCCTGGAAGATCCGACAGTTGGACTTCTTCGACAGGAACCACAGCCAGGGAACGACCGTCGCGCGATAACGCCTCAGACCGCTCCCGCCGTCGACCGGACCGATCGAGAACCGGTTGATGTAACCGCCGAACGAACGGGTCTCCCCGTCCGCGTGCGTCATGCCGAACTGCACCGGCTTGCCGACGATGCTCTTGGCTTCGAGGTCACCTTGCACGGAGAGCAGGTCCAGGTGGAACTCGTAGAGCTGCGAGAATCCCTCTTCACCGGAGAAGGATTCCAACAAGAGCGCATCGGTGCCCAGGGGCGTTTCGATGGCGAGGTAACGACCGTCCTGAGTGATCGACATGGCTGCGGCTCATGGTAAGCGGGGCGCGGGGATCTTGCGCGGTGAAAGTCCCGTGGCGGTCCCGTGGTTCCGCCTCGGTGTCGAGGGCTCGCATTCGGCCTGTTGGACCCATTCGACGCGACGTACGCACGGCGGGTCGCTCGAAGCGTGGATTGCGCGAACGGGGGCCGTGAGGCAAGGTGTCGATCACCTAGCTCGGTCTTGCGGCCGAGGTCTTCGCACCGACTTCAAGACCATGACCACGTTCCAAGAACTCTGGCACAACCACCCCGGTCGGAAGATGGTGTGCGACGAGGCGGTCTTCCAGAATCAATGCGCGATGCGCATGGGAGATGCGTTGGCGAAGAGTCGCGTCGTGATCCCGATGCAGGGCCTGCGGACCTGCGTGGGTTACAACAAGAAGCGCTTCGAGAAGCACCAACCCGGGCACATTCGTTCGGCCCATCAACTGGCCGAACTGCTCAAGACGCGCCCCAAACTGCTGGGCGCCGCGACGCAGTTGCATGTCTTGAAAGGGACGATCGCGGACAACCTGAGCCAGGTCTCGAAGATGAAGGGCGTGCTCTTCATCATGAACGGCTGGGGGTCGACCGACCATATCGACGTTTGGAGCGGGTCCGCGCTGAAGGGCGGCGACAGCAGCTACTTCGACAAGGGCAGCGAGACGTGGGTGTGGGATCTCTCCTGACCCGCTCGGCGAGGCCTTGACCGCGGTGTCATGACGCGGTGGTTCGTGCCACGCCCCTCGACGCGCGAACGGCTACGCGATGGTCCCAAGGGCCAGGAAACGCCGGACATCGAGCCGGATCCTGGCGAACGGCGAGGGGTCGGCGTCCGGCCGATACAGCGCTGCCACGCCGGCGAGCGCTGCCCTGAAGCCGACCCAGGCTTGGAGCGGGTGACGCATTCGCCCGCAGGCCGAACCAGGATCAGTTCGCGCTGACCGCGGCGGTCAGGTGATCGACCAGGTCCATCTTGGTCAACACGCCGACGACGCGATCGTTGCCTTCGACGACGACGCCGACGTACTGCTTCGCGAACAGATCCAGCAACTTGCCCGCGTCGTCGTGCACGTGCACGGTCTCGACGTGGCGGAACATGACCTCGGCGACCTTGGACTCGAGCGTCGTCTTGCCGTCGACGATCTTCGAGAGCATGTCGTGCTCGGTGACGATGCCGATCAGTTGGCCGTCGCTGACGACGGGCAGTTGCGACACGCCGGACTCCTTCATCTGCTCGACGGCCTGGCGCACGGTGTGCCCACCCTCGGCGACCAGCGTCTCGCGGCGCGGCAGACGGCGCAGGAGCTCGCCGATCGAGGCGGCCTCCCAGCTCTTCTCGGTGAAGCCGTTCTCACGCATCCACAGATCGTCCATGAACTTGGTCATGTAGTTGCGGACCGAGTCCGGCAGGACGACGACGAACTTCTTGCCCGGGCCGACGCGCTTGGCGACCTCGACCGCGGCCCACATGGCCGTTCCGGAGGAACCGCCGCACAGGAGACCTTCCTGGCGGATCAACTTGCGCGCCATCAGGAACGACGGGTGGTCCTCGGTGCGCACCCATTCGTCGATCAGGCTGCGATCCAGGACGTCTGGGATGAAGTCGTAGCCGATGCCCTCGACCTTGTAGGAGCCGACGGTGCCCGGGCCAGCGAGGATCGAGCCGACCGGATCGACGCCGACGATCTTGACGTTCGGCGCGTCCTTCTTGAGGCGTTTGGCGATGCCGCTGATCGTGCCGCCGGTGCCGGCGCCGGCCACGAGGTAGTCGAACTTGCCGCCGTCGGTCTGCTCGAGGATCTCCTCGGCCGTGCCGTAGTAGTGCGCGTCCGGGTTGTTGACGTTGGAGTACTGATCCAGGATGTGCGAGTTCGGCAGGATCGACTGCAGGTGGTTCGCAACGCCGATGTGACTCTCGGGCGCGTCGAAAGCGGCCTCGGTGGGCGTGCGGATGATCTCGGCACCCAACGCCTCGAGCACGACCTGCTTCTCGCGGCTCATCTTCTCGGGCATCGTGATGATCATCCGATAGCCCTTCACCGCCGCCGCCAGGGCCATGCCGATGCCCGTGTTGCCGCTGGTGGGCTCGATCAGGGTGTCGCCCGGCTTGATGCGACCCTCTTTCTCGGCCTCCTCGACCATGCGCTTGCCGATGCGGTCCTTGACCGAACCACCCGCGTTGAAGAACTCGCACTTGGCGTAGAACTCACATCCGGTCTCCTGACCAACGTGACGGATGCGGATCATCGGCGTGTTGCCGATGGCTTCGAGGACGGTGTCGAGAGTGGGCACGGTGGAGGTTGGGTCTGGGGGGGGATCCGTTCTGGATCGGGACCCGGGGAGTCTAGCCGGGCTGGAATCCCTGGGGGATCCCGAAGGTTCCCCTAGCTTGGATCCCTCACGGTGCATGCCCGTTTGGGATCCTGGCGAGTCACCGCGCAGGGCCCAGAACCTCGTACGTCCCCGCGTCCGTGAGGCGCACCGTCAGGCGCTGGATGCGCGACGCCTCGGCCCCGGGCTCCAGCTCGCCGCCCGGCACATGGACGCAACCGCCGCTCGACAGGTCATATCTCCAGCGATGCCAGGGACAGGTCATCTCGGTCCCACTCATCGTCCCCTCCCACAGGGGGCCGTCCAGGTGGGGGCAGAACATGGCCGCACAGAGGACTCCGCGGTCCGTCGGATAGAGCGCAAACTCGCCCCAGGGTGTCCGCAGGGGCACCGGTTTGCCGATTTCGAGCTCTTCCGGCCTCACCCCCGTGTCGAACGGGTCCGGTCCGCTCCCGGGGCCTGAGGCGGGGGGTCCACCGGGGTCCGGCGGGGTGGAATCGGGGGTCGGGTCGGTCTGCACGAGGTGGAGGCTACATTCGGCGGCTCCGGAAACGTACTCTCGCGCCGTGGCTCAACGCACTGTAGTCGTCAAGGTGGCTTCGGACCGTCGCGAAGGTCTGCGCGAGAAACTCGGGCAGGGCAACTTCGAGTGGCGTCAGGTTCCGCACGCCGAATTCAGCATCAAAGGGGAAGGGGTCGTCGCGACCCTCTATTCCTCCGGCAAGTTCGTGGTCCAAGGGAGCGATCCGGAGTCGTTCCTGGTGCGCTTCACGGACGAGGAGGCCCCGCGCCCGCCCCGCCCGGTCATCGTGCCCAAGGGCCCGCCCCCGACGGAAACGGCGACCGGGTCCGACGAGGCCGGCAAGGGCGACTACTTCGGCCCGCTCGTCGTCGCGGCCGTCCGGCTCGAGCCGAAGATCGGAATCGAGCTCCAGGAGATGGGCGTCGACGACAGCAAGAACCTGTCGGACACGCGCGCCCTGCGCCTCGCCGCCTTCGTGCGCGATCGCGTCGAGCACGCCCTCGTGACGCTGTCGCCGCTGGAATACAACGAGCGCTACCCTCAATTCGCCAGCCTGAACCCCCTGCTGGCCGACATGCACGCCGAGGCGATCCGCCAGGTCGCCAAGCCCGGCGAGCTCGTCATCGTCGATCAATTCGCACGCGGCAACATCATGAAGCGGGCCCTGGGCGACCTCGATTGTCGCCTGGACGAGAAGCCGCGGGCCGAGAGCGAGGTCTGCGTGGCCGCCGCATCGATCCTGGCGCGCGCCGAGTTCCTGCTCAATCTGGCCGACCTGTCCGAGCGTTACGGCGTCGACCTGAAGAAGGGTGCCGGCATCCCGACCGACGAAGCCGGGGTCCAGTTCTTGGCGGATCACGGGGCCGACGCGCTCAAGCAGGTCGCCAAACTGCACTTCAAGAACACCGAGAAGGTCTATCAGCGAGCCAGCGGCTGATGCAGATCTTCCTGATCGAAGGCGCGGGCAACAGGTTCGCCGTGGTCGACACGCTGCGCGGCAGCACCCCGTCGGATCCGGGCGCTTTGGCGCGGGAATGGGCCGCGCACCCGCCCCTTCCGGGCTTTCGCCCCGACGGCGTCCTGGTGATGTCGGCTGACCCCGAGGCGCACTTGCGCATGGCCATCTACAACGCGGACGGAAGTCGTCCCGCCGCCTGTGGCAACGGCTTGCGCTGCATCGCCCAGGCCGCCGTGGACCTGGGTCACGTGCAACCTGGCACGTTCACGATCGCCACGGACGCTGGCCTGCGCCAGGTCGAGGTCGACGGCCAGGGCGCGCGCACGGCGCTGGGGCGGGCGCGCATCCTGGGCAGCCAGGTGTTGGGCGTCGAAGGCCGACCTGTCTCGGGCGTCCACGTGGACCTCGGCAACCCGCACCTGGTGCTCTGCCGCGACCTCTGGAGCGACAGCGACGTCGAGCGCATCGGCTTCGGCCTCCAGAACCACCCGATGTTCCCCGGCGGCGTCAACGTCGGCTTCGCCACGCGCACGCCCGAGGGCCTCGTCCTGCGCGTCTTCGAGCGCGGCGTCGGTGAGACGTTGGCCTGCGGCACGGGTGCCTGCGCGGCGGCCGTCGCGCTGACCGACCTGCGCGAGCCCGTTCGCGTCTTCGCTCCCGGTGGCGAGCTCTGCGTGGAACGCCGCGCGGACGGAGAGCTCTGGCTCGCCGGACCCGTCCGCCAGGTCGGACGCTTCGAATCGCCGGCACCCAGCGCCGCCTAGCCGGTATCCATGGTCGATGCGCCTCGGCGCTGCGTGAAGTCATGGGTTTCCTCGTACACATCTTCCTGGCGGTCGGCGTGCTCGTCCTGGGCACGGCGAACGTGCGCATGGGGCCCGTCTGGCCCTGGGCGGCGCCGATCTTCCTGGCGATGCCCTACGTCCTGGTGTTCGCCGCGCGGCGCGCCTCCTTCTCGCGCAGGACCGCGGCGGTGATGGTCGGCGTGCGCCTCGCGACGTTCGCCGGGCCGCTCAGCTATCTCGCACTCGTCTGGACCACGGGTTGGGTCGCTGCCGTGCGGACCTGGACCGGCGCCGAGATGGGCTGGACCAGCTGGCCGGAGCCGGCCGCAGCGCTCGCGTTCGCGCCCTTCTTGGTGCTGCAGACGCTCGCGATCGACGCGGAGGCGCGCGCGATGTCGCCGCCCGGCGCCGGTCGCCGCAAGTGGCGCGCGTTCCAGTGCCGCATGTTCCTCTCGGCGCTCGTGCCCCCCGTGCTCTACTTCGGCGCGGCCATCCTGATCGGGCTCAACGACCTGGTGCGGGCCCACGTCGAGCACGTTCAGCTGATCGGTTTCGCCTTCGTCGCGCTCCTGCTGAGCATTCTGGGCGTTCACCTGCCCACGCTGCTGCGCGGGACGTGGGAGACCGTTCCGTTGCCCGCCGGACGCGAGCGCATGCTGTACGACAGCGTGGCCAAGATGGCCGACTTCACGGCACGCGAGGTGCTCCTGTGGCGCACGGGCAACCTGATGGCCAACGCGGCCATCGTCGGTCTGACGCCGAGCCGGCGCGTCGTGCTGTTGTCCGATTCGCTGCTCGCGAGCCTCGACGAGCGCGCGCTCGCGGCCGTCTACGGTCACGAGATCGCCCACAGCAAGCTGCACCACGTGCCGATCTTCTGCTCGTGGTTCCTGTTCTTCCTGGTCGGCGCGATGGGGGTCGTGGCGACGCTCGACGGCGCTGGACCGTGGACCGAACTCGCCGTCGTCGGCGGAGCCCTCTGCACGTGGGGCCTGGCGTTCGGCTGGCTCTCCCGGCGCTGCGAGCTGGAGGCCGACCTCTTCGCCGCCGAGTTGCTCAACGATTCGGGCGGCATGGTCTCGGCGCTCGAAACCGTCGGCGGGCGCCTGCGCGATGTCGCGGGCTGGCGACACTTCTCGGCCAGCGAGCGCGTCGAGTTCCTGGTGCGCGCGACGGCGGACCCCGTGTTCCGTCGCGGATTCAAGCGGCGCATGCGGTTCCTGGGGCGCACCGGCATCGTGCTCGGGTCGCTCGCCATCGCGTTCTACTTGGTGATGCTCGCGCGCGCCTGGCCCGCGGACAAGGTGCACACGGACCTGGCGCTGGGGAACTACGCCTCGGCGCTCGAGCGCTCCCATTCGATCGACGAACTCGATCCGGATGTTGCTTCGTTGATCCGCAGCGCAGCGACGGTCGAGGACGGTGCGTCGCTCGATGTTCTCGAGGGCCGCTTCCTCGAGGCCTTCGACGCCGGGGACATGGTTGGTGCCCGCGATTGGGCCGAACTGCTGGTCTATCGAGGCGTTGCGAGCTATGAATCCGTGGCCTTCGAGCTCGGCGACGCGATCCGTGAAGGTCGCGAGCCTGAACTCGAGTGGATCGAAGACGCGCCCTAAGAGTCCGTCGGGAGTACCGTGTCAGTCACCTTCCTCCCGGTAGAACGCGGACGGGCCCCGCCAACGAAGTTGGCGGGG
>JAJDEX010000210.1 GCA_029259575.1 Planctomycetota bacterium
AATTCCTACGAGAACTCCTTCGCGTGCGCTCCGGCGAAGATCGTGGTGCGCCCCAAGCTGCGGACGCCCCGCCCGCGTATTCAGGGTCCGCAGACCGCGATGGTCACGGGTCCCGCCGGCGAGGAGATCCACACCGACAAGTACGGTCGGATCAAAGTGCAGTTCCACTGGGACCGCGAGGGTCAGCGCGATGAGAAGAGCTCGTGCTGGGTGCGCGTCGCCCAGGCGACCGCGGGCAAGACGTGGGGGTTCCAGGCGCTGCCGCGGATCAACCAAGAGGTCATCGTCGTCTTCCTCGACGGTGATCCCGACCGCCCCATCGTCACGGGCGCGCTCTACAACGCCGAGACGATGCCCACGTACGAACTGCCCACGAACAAGACGCAAACCGGGCTGAAGTCGCGCTCCAGCAAGGACGCCGGCGCCGACAACTACAACGAGTTCCGGTTCGAGGACAAGAAGGGCAGCGAACAGATCTTCCTGCACGCCGAGAGGAACCTCGACTCGCGGATCAAGAACAACTCCATGGAGTCGGTCGGTCACGATCGCCACCTTTCGGTTCAAGGCGACCAGAAGGAAGAGGTCCAGGGCGAGAAGCACCTGACGGTCGGAGGCGATCACTTCGAACAGTTCGGCGCCAACCAGAACCTGACGGTCGGGGGCGACCAGAACACGCAGATCGGCGGTTCGCAGAGCCTGCAGCTCGGCGTGGACCGCAAGATCACGCTCGGCAGCGACGACAACCTGACCGTCGGCGGCGACCTGAACATGAGCGTCGGCATGGACACCTCGCTGGAAAGTGGAATGAACGTCCACAACACGGCCGGGATGAACTACGCGGTGGATGCGGGCATGGGAGCCCACATCAAGGCCGGGATGAACGTGGTCATCGAAGCCGGGGTGCAGCTCACCCTGAAAGCGGGGGGCGGGTTCATCACGATCGGCCCCGCGGGCGTCGACATCACCGGTCCCATGGTCAAGATCAACAGCGGAGGCGCAGCGGGCTCCGGATCGGGGGCCAGCCCCAAAGCGCCCGCCCCGCCCGATGCACCGGACGTGCCCAAAGAGGTGCGCCAAGCCGCCAGGGGCACGTCGACCGCGCAGGCCGCCAAGGCTGCGGCCCCCAGTGCGGCAGCGACGGGTTCCGGAGCAGGCACGGCCAGCGCCATCGCGGCCGCCGCGCAAGCCCAAACGCTCAAGGATGCCGCCAAGAACGCGGAACCGTTCGCCAAGGAGTGCTGAGATGCCCAAGGCCGATGAAGTGCAGGCGGTCCACGACCTCCTGTTCAAGAATCCCAAGCTCAAGGTGTTCGCGGTCGTCGACGGTGCCAACGCTCCGGAGTTGACGCGTCGCCTCGCCGAATGGAAGCCCGAACGGAGCGAGTGCTTGTTCGCCGGACAGCTCGAGCCCGAGCTCGCTGAGGCCGCGCCGCACATCGTCGAGCTCGATGCGGACGACGACCCCATGCTGCTGTGGTTGCTCGAGCGCGGCTGGGGCCGGGGCTGGTGCATCTTCGTGCGCGCCGAGATCGACCTGAAGTCGGTGCGCCGACACCTGCGCACGTTCTTGCGGGTGCGCAGTCCAGACGACGAGTTCGTGTTCTTCCGCTACTACGACCCGCGGGTCTTCCGCGACTACCTGCCCAGCTGCAACGCCGAAGAAGCCCAAACGGTCTTCGGTGCGCTCGAGTCCTATTGGATGGAAGCCGAGGACGGAATCTGCATCCACGCGGCTCGCAAGAACGGAACCGGCGTCCAACTCTCCACCCATTCGATCGGGGGCCACGACTGAGATGCTGAAGATCCGTCCCGAACAACAGACGATCCTGCTCGAAGCGAAGCGCAAGCGTTTCGTCACCCGACTGATCGCGCACCTGCGTCGCCACTGGACCGAGGACGTCGCGGCCATGGACGATGCCGCCCTCGGGGAGTACGTCGTCCAGGAACGCGTCAAGGCCGAGGACTACGGCATCTCGATCGAAGCCGACGTGGTCAAGTACGTCGAGGTCTCGTGCCTCCTCGGTCCGTCGTTCGACAACGACTCCGCCTACCCGTGGGCCAAGACGATCCTGCGACACCCGGACTGGCGCGGTCGCGTCAAGGCCCAGCTGCTGCGCGAGCGCGCGGTGATCACCCTCCAACAACAGGGCTCCTGACATGCCGACCGGAACCAAGAAGTCCGACAAGCTCGAAGCGGGCAACGGCGACCAGGAGTTCGCGGGGGCGAGTCCTTCGAAAGAGGCTTCCGCGGACTGTCCCGACGAGCAGGAGAAGGAGACGCCCAACTCCTGCTACCTCCACAAGCTGAAGATCACGTCCAAGTGGCCGTCCGCAGCGAAGGCGCCCGTCGAGGACGAGCCGGTCGATCAGAACCAGCTGGACATGGACGTCCGCAAGAAGCAGCAGGAACTGGTCAAGATCCAGGCCGAGTACGACGCCACGATCGGCACAGGCCTGTGGGACCGGTCGAAGGCCAGCGACCTGAACCAGAAGCGCGAGGTCGCCCAGGACGAGCTGTTGGTCCTGCTGAAGCAGCGGACCCTCGCGACCAAACTCGAGGCGTGGGAGCCCCCCACCGGCGAGCGGGTCTTCGAGATCTACAAGCAGGTGCCCGAGGAGTTCCAGGACGCTTGGGAGAAGGCCCGGGCCAAGAGCGAGGACGCCCGAACGCGCTTCCAGGAGCTCGAGAAGGAGTGGGACGACCTGCACAAGGAGCACGAGGACTCCAAGGAGAACCTCCTCAAGTACGGCGGGGAGCTCAAGAGTCTCGCCACCAAGCGTGACCGCGCCCGCCTGGATCTCGAGGCCGCGCGCCGTCGCGAACTGGAACGCAAGGAAGACCTCGACAAGCACAACGCGAAGTACCCGGCCGGCAAGACCGGCTTCTTCCACGACCTCAAGAAGAAAGCCGGCAAGGACAAGGAAGGCCTCCACCAGAAGGCAGTCGAAGACAGCCAGAAGAAGGAAGCCAAGTTCAAAGCCGCGCGCAACGCGTGGGCCGACAAGGCCGGCAGCGAAGGAATGCGCCTACGCCGGATCGAGGTCGAGAAGAAGCAGGCACTGCGAGCCAAGGGCGAAGAGATGAACGTCGCCGTTCAAGAGATCGAATCGATCGAGGGTCCGGCGGTCCTGGCGCGCAACTCGCTGGCCTCGGGCGCCACGCCGATCAAGATTCTCTCCGGCGGCCATGAGGACTGGTGGAAGGACTGGCCCGATTACGAGGAGGGCAAGTCCGACGACGCGAAGTACGGCACCATGCCGACGATCCAGGTCGAGGTCGATTCGGACATGAAGCCCGAGGGCCATGGCGCGTCCCAGAAGAGCGCGTACTGCGGCGAGGATCCTCCCCCGGCGAACAACGTCTGCAAGGGCAAGCACCCTCACATCCTCGTCCAGGACCAGGGTTGGTTCTCGACCGCGACGATCCAGGAAGCCGTCGGTGGTGAGGCGGCCGAGTTCAAGGTCAGCCAGGCCCAGCAGTTCCCCCAGTACGACAAGCTGGCGGATCTGAAGGAGGTCCTGCGTATCCAGCGCTTCTATGCGCTGCTCAAGTCCTCGTTCTCCTCCAAGCGCAAGCCGCGCACGGTCCAGGTCCGCGCCACGACCTGTGGCAAGCCGGACCCCGAGGCCCTGGAAGGTGACGAGGCGCTCGTCCAGGACATCGAGATCTGGCCCTCGGACTCCTTCGCCTTCCAGCTGACGACCGACCCCGCTTGGAGCTCGAGCGCCGAGTCCGAATCGAACACGGTCACGCAGGAGAAGCCCAAGGACGAAGCGCCGAAGAACGGTACGCCGGCCGACCTGACGCTCAAGGACATCCCGCTCGTCAACGCCAACCAGAACACTCCGATCCAGATCGAGTTCAAGCGCAACGACACCAAGGACAAGACGACGGACGACATTCAGGACGCGCTCGGAACCGTCCTGCTGCTCTCGCAGAAGACGGCCAACGCGATCGGTCGGGTCTCGAACATCATCCCCTCCTTCGGTTGGAAGGTCACCTTCGCGGCCGACTTCGTGACGGGCACGTTCGACTACGAACACCGTTACAAGGAACACTGGGACAACGAGATCTGGCTGTACCGGCGCGCCGCGGTCAGCGTCAACCTGGTCACGGTCAAGATCGGGCTGTTCGCCGGCGTCTGGATGGAGGTCGGTCTGCTCGAGTTCAAGGTCGGCGCCGAGATCTCCATCAAGGGCTCGATCGGTTTCGAGGGCTACTACAAGACGTTGCACCCCGACTCCGACGCCGCGGCCAACGGCAAGGAGATCGCGTTGGGACCCGTGGGCAGCGTCGGCTGTGGCGCCGAACTGATGGTCGTCGTCGGCAGCGCGGACTGGTGCAAGGGCTCCGGCACGATCGAGTCCGCGATGGGCTTCGCGGGCAGGGGCTACATCTCGCACGAGGACGGACCGCACATCGAAGGCGCCTTCAAGTTCGAGGGCATCAAGGCCGGCGTCACCTTCAAGCTCAAGCTCGTCGGCGAGTGGGAGACGAGTCACACGTTCGCCAAGGAGCGCACGTTGACGAAGACACGCAAGTGGCCGAGCGCCTCCGATCCCAAGGAGATCCACGAGGCCAGCGAAGAGCGGACCGACATCGGCCAGCGCTCGCTCGCCGACGCCGTGAAGACCGAGAAACGCGTGGCCGAGGTCGAGGCCCAGGCACGCAAGGACCGCGAGGCCGCCCTCGCCGACAACAGCTGAACCCAAGGTCAACGTGAACCGACTGGACATCCTGGACAAGGCCGTGATCCTCGAATGCGAGGTCCACGACTGCGTCGCCGAGCTCTACCTGAACGGCGTCCCCGTCGGACTCTGTGGACTGGGTGCGAGCCGCAAGGCCGCGATCCCCGTGCAGGAGTTCCTGATCGACGGCGTGAACGAGATCGCCGTCCTGATCAATCCCGGTGACGCGCCGGCGACCAGCCTGGAAGCCAGCGCGCAAGAATCGGCCGCGTGGGGAGCACGCCCGCCCATGGATCCCGCCACCGCGGAGTTCGCGGACGTCCAGGACGAGCCCAAGCCCGATCCCGACGCCGAGGAGTTCCCGGATCCCGATCTCGACGATGTGTCGGGTGCGAAGCGCTGGACCGAACGCCACATCAACTTCGACGTCGAAGGGCTTCCCGCCAAACCGACGACCACCGTCTCCGCGCGCCTCGTGCAGTACGCGATCGGTTCGATCCCGGGCCAGGACGAGGGCGAGGCCCTGATCTCGATCGGTTGGGACGCGCATCCGCAGTTCGAGAACGTTCGCCGCGAGCCGCGCCCCTACCCTCGCTGGGTCCGCGGGGACCAGAACCTCGGGAAGGCCTATGGCCCGCTGCACTGGCAGACCAGCGACAAGCTGAAGCTCGATGCGGACACGCTGGCCGGCGCGAAGGGCTTCGTGGCCGAGGTCATCAAGCACCTCGAAGGCGGCAACGTCGACCCGATCCTGGCCCTGTCCAAGGAACGCTTCCGCGAGGTCTGTCGCGCCTACGGCCTCGATCGCGCCAAGCGCGTCGCGGCGTTGAAGCATTTGGTCGCCGAGGGCAAGCACAAGCGCAATTGGCTGTTCGAGACGCCCGCGGACGACGAGTGGTCCTTCCGGCTGTGTGCCGACGACCGCTTGATCGAGTGCGTGGGTCCGGATTGGAAGCCCGTCGTCCGCGAGGTTCCGCAGGGCGAGGAAGGCCGTTTCCTCTATCCGATGATGCTCGGCAAGGTCGGCGGGGCTTGGCGGATCATGCGTTAGGTGCTTTTTGGGAGTACGGTGTCTATCGGGAGTACGGTGTCAGTGACGATCCTCCCGCTAACGCACGATTCGGGCCCGGCAGCTTAGCGGCCGGGCCCGAATCGTGCGGTAGCGGGGGGCT
>JAJDEX010000022.1 GCA_029259575.1 Planctomycetota bacterium
CCAACGCCGCAGGAATCGCAGCCGAACATGCCAACCCGTCGCCAAGGATCGACCGAGTTCGGTGTCGGTCAAGAACGCATCGATGGCTCCTTCGTTCTCCCAAGCCGCGAACATCGCGAGCCGGCCGGCCTGCCACCTTCCGGGCGACCAGATCGGCGCGCCGAGCTGCATCGGCGACATGCACTCGGCATGGATCAACCCCGGGACCTGGGTCGCCGTCGGTGGCCGCAGGAACGTCCGGGCAACCCTTGCGAATCCAGGCTTCGCCAGATGAAACGTGTGGACCGACATGTTGGTCAGTCTAGGCCTTGCGTGTCGCCCATGGATCGAGGCTCACCCCATGGATCGAGGCTCACGTAGTCCTGCCTCTACTGAAACTCGATCTCCAACGCGTTCGTGAAGTTGTTCGACGTCGTCGGGCTCGGGTCGCGGTACCAACATTGGAAGATCCACGTGTCACCCGGAGCGACGGCACGCTGGGGCGTTGTCGGTACATGAGTCAGGTCCGGACGGAAACAACCCGACGGTCCGTGGTGGAGGTCCGACACTTGGTTGAACCGGGCGATGGTGCCGCGCATGCACAGGATTCCCTGGCTTCCCACGGGGTGGATCGTGTCCGGCTCCAGTCCCATGAGCAGGAACGTGGCTTCCCCGGGCGGAAGGCCGAAGTAGCACAGGTCGAGTTGGGCGATCGAGGCCAGATCGGAGCCGTAGGCGCGGATCTCACCGGAGGTTCCCAAGCTGTTCGGCACGCCCGGACCACACGCAACGGTTCCGAGTTCCGAGGTGGGCGGCACCACCAAGATCGTGTGTTGCGTGAAGGCGTCCAGGCTTTCCGGAAGGACGGCTCCCCCGAGGGGCTCCCAGGCCATGCCCGGTCGAGGGAAGTAGCTGGGCGGAGGTCCGGTGAGCGGCGTGTCCGACAGTTCGTGATAGAGGTCGAACACGCACAGCCCTTTGCCGCGACTGTCCAGCAGGACCTGGTCGGTGTCGGACCCCGCCACCATGAAGGCCGGATAGATCAGGATGTTGGAGGCCTGCCCCAGATGCTCGGGACGATCCTCGTGATAGGTCATCCAGAGACGCAGCAGTTCTTCGGTGGTCCCGTCGACCATCCGGTGACTCTCCGTCGTGATGCCCCAATCGGAGCCGGGGCGCATGTTCGTCGTTTGAGCGATGCCCCAAGTGTTGCCCTCGTAGGTCGTGCCTCCCGGGCCTGTGAACTGCGTGTCGAAGACGACGAAGTGATTCTCTTGCTCGGCCGCGTTCCGCTGCGGAGGCGCGACGGAGAAACCGCGATCTCTCCATTGGAGTCGGAAGTAGCGCGGCAGGTCCAGGTCGGAGGCCTTGCGCACGTAGAGGCTGACCCGCGTATAGGCACTTTGGGGATGGAGCGTGGGCGTGCCGGCGCAATGCAACTGTGCCGTCGAGTCCTTGCGCAAGTAACCAAAATGGTCCGCATCGTCACGGAGCTTCAGGACCGGAAGGGGAAAGCCCAGCGGGTCCTGAAGGAGCGCATCCTTGCCGACGACGACGGGGGACCGGGGCAAGGCGGAGAGAGGACCGGGCGCATGGTCCGAGGGCTCCGCCGGAAAGGCTGGCTTGGATGCGCCATCGCTTCCGAACTCGAACGAGTGCGTGTGGGTCCATCGGTTGGCCTGGGATCCGTCGCTCTGCTCGTGATGCAGGTTCAGGGTCAAGGTCCTCCCGGGTGTCGCGTCCGCAAGGAACTCCACAGGAAGGTCAAGTGCATTCATCGACGGAGAGATCCGCATCCGTCCATGGAGAGCATCCACGTGCTGGAATCGATAATCGACGCCCTCGACGGCGGTGCTCGACGGGTCGATACGAAGATGCAGTCGCACGTCGCTTTCGTGAGGAGCGCCCACCTGTTTGCGGACCCCGATCAAGTGGACGTGCCCCGCTCGGGCCGTGGATCGGTCCCTGGCGAACTCGATCGATGGCGGCGTTGTCGTGGACCGAATGTAGGCGTGCAGCTCGGAATGCAGGCTGTGGATCAGCATGCCCGGCTGACCGGACTGCAGTCGGATGTTCAAGCGCTTCTGGGTGAAGTACTCGACTCGCGGGGTCACTTGGACCTCCAAGTGCGCCCGCGTATCTCCAGCGGGAATCGTGATCGGGGAGGCGTACGTGGCATCGATCGTGTAGTCGACGCCCTCGGTGGCCGTTCCGCCGAGCAGGTATTCGACCTGCAGGTCCTGGGTGGACGGTTGGTCCAAGATCACTGCGATCGTGAACGACCCTTGCTGATCGTCGAAGAAGAAGGAACCCGTCGTCGGATCGCCAACGGGTTGGTCGACGATCTCGACGCCGCCACCTGGACCTGTGAAGGGAATGGACGAGGATCGGAAGCGCTCCAGTTCTACGGTGGGGAGTCCGGTGGATTGGCTCTCGGGAGATCCTCCCGACAGGCCGAAGGTCAGGATCGCGATGGCGTGGAAAACGAGTTGCGGCATGAATGGGTCGTGGCGATGCGGGCGGGTGTCTCTTCCGTCGTGCGTCAGCAGGATGGTAGAGAGCCAGGTCCGGAGATCCTCAGCCAAACTTCATTGCAAGTCTGGGTCCATGGCCCGATCGCGATCCTTCAGCAGTGACTCGAAGGGAGCGCGAGTCCGGTAACCCATGCACGCATTCCGCATGTTCGCGGCGGTTACGCCCAAGAAGCGAGACACGCTCCTGTTCGATGCTCCTTGAATTCATGGTGAGCGTTCGGATGCGTGACCTGCAAGACGTGGAACGGAAACGCGTTGCATCGAGAGCTGAGTCGACGGATCGGGCTCGGCGCACACCCGCGCGTGCGAGTTCGCTCCACGTTCGAGTCCACCTTGCGTGAACGGCGGAATGGGCCGAGACCGCTTGGTGGCATGCGCTCGATGTCTCAGAATGAACCGTTCTACTAGGGCCGCGGTGTGCGAGGGGTCGTCGCATCGGCCTAGTGGGTGCGACCTGGCACCTCAGGCGCCGTTCCTCCTGCCACCTTGGAACGACGTACGACTCATCTCCTCAACCTGGACCACGATCATGCTCTCGACACTTCTCAAGTCCGCTCTCGCCACGGTCATCGCGACCGCACTGTCCACGCCGGCGGTCGCCCAGATCACCAACCTGACGGTCTCCATGGACGGCGCGCAAGCCAACGCTGGGGTCGGTACGGGATCTCCGGCCACAGGGACGGCCACCGTGTCGTTCGATGCCGGGACCAACCAGCTGTCCTGGAACATCACGTGGTCCGGCCTGACCGGTGTTCCG